>JAKSBB010000531.1 GCA_022361315.1 Desulfobacterales bacterium | reverse complement strand
TGTGGGCGGTGGTTTCCGGATAACCGAATCTGTCAAATTGCTCTTCTTCAAAACCGAAGTGGAAGACGGTGTATTCGGTGAGCTCCGTGAGAATTCGTCCGACTTCTCCGGCGCCTTTCTGGCGGCGCATGGCCTTGTGGAGGGCGTTGACCAGGCGGACCAGTTCTTTATGCTGGTCATCGATTTCCGGGATGGCGGTTTCGAGTTTGGCGCCCCAGGTGATGATATCGGGAATATAGCGTTCCTCGGTTCCTGTAACTGCAGTGTCGTTGCTGACCTGTTTTGACACCTTGAATACGGAGATCATCTTACGCAGGTTCAGGGAGAGGGCATCCAGATCTCTGGCGCCGTGGGTAAGGTGCCCGGCCTGTTCGGACATCTGGGCGGCGACACCGTCTACCTGGGCGATATCCGAGGCAATCTCTGAGGCCACCAGGGAACTCTGGGCCACGTTTTCATTGACTTCGGAGATGCCGATGGAGGCCTGTTCGATATTGGCGGCCACTTCAGTGGCGGTCCGGGACTGTTCCTCTACGGATCTGGCAATGTCATGGACAATGTCATCCACGTTGGAGATTACTTCCGAGATATTGCCCACCTCGTGGACGGTATCCCGGGTGGACTGCTGGATGCCTTCAATTTTTTCCCTTATGCTCTGGGTGGCGTCGGCAGTCTGGGCGGCCAGGTTTTTGATTTCATCCGCAACCACGGCAAACCCTTTGCCGGCCTGTCCGGCACGGGCAGCCTCGATGGTGGCATTCAAGGCCAGGAGGTTGGTCTGTTCTGCAATTTCGGTGATCACCTGGGTCACCTGGGTGATTTCTTTTGCTGCATCACCAAGGTGGCCTACTTTTTCCCGGGCCTTGTTTACCTGCTCTTTGGCTGCATTGGAAATTTCCCCGGCATTGTCGCAGTTGCTAGCTACACTTGAGATATTGCTCTGCATCTGGCCTGCCGCGTCGGCTACCATGGAAATATTGGTGGAGGCCTGTTCACTTGCCGCAGCCACGGTATGCATACTGGTGTTCATTTCTTCTGCTGCGGCCGCCACCGAGTTGGAGCGGGTATGCAGGTCGGAGGATTCCTCGTCCATTTGTTCGGATGCGGCAGAGACCTCCGAAGATGCTGCAGCAATGGTTTCCGTTTTACTGCCGATGTTCCGGATAATGTCGTCAAGGTTGGACACAAAAGCATCGAATTTGCCGGAGAGGATACCCACCTCATCTTCTCTTGTCATGGAAAGCCTTATGGTCAGGTCTTTTTCATCGCCCTGGGTGGTTTTCTCCAGGCCGTCCGACAATTGCTGCACCGGTCTGAAAAACATAAAGTGGAAGAGGATACCGGCGGCAGCCATGATGCCTGCAATACAGACGAGGGTGACCATGACCAGGGAGCCCCGGGTGTCTGAAGCAAGCGTACGGGGAAAGTCGTTCAATTCGGTGCGAATTGTATTCAACGCTGCTTTATCCTGTGCCGCTAAACTTTGGCTGTCGATACGGTCCAGCCGGGTTGCCAGGTCTGAGGCAATGCGGTCTGCAGATGAGGTTTGGATAGACCCGGCCAAAATGACAAGGGTGACGAAGGCGATACCGATAACCACAAAAAATGAAGCTGCCAGCTTAAGGCTCAGGCTTTTCCTAAACAAAGACATGTGGGGAAATTCTCCTTGTTGTGCAGTTAACTAAATGTGCGTGACAAACCCGGTATCTATACCAGTTTTTTAGAAAAAGTTAAATTAGATTAAAATAAGAAAGGAGGGTGGGGGAGGTGCGGCACCTCCCCCGTCAGGCATAAGAAATCTCAGGAATTAAATCCCGTAATCCTTGCCGTAGTTTTCGATGACAAAGTCAATATCCTTGTCCCCCCGGCCGGAGAGATTTACGAGGATGGTTTTGCCTTTACCGGCTTCTTTGGCCAGCTTAACAGCATAGGCCATGGCGTGGGCACTTTCAATGGCCGGAATGATTCCGTCGGTGCGGGACAGTTCAAAGAAAGCCTTGATGGCTTCGTCGTCCGAGGCGGTGACGTAAGAGACCCGTCCCAGATCCTTGAGCAGGCTGTGCTGGGGACCGACGCCTGGATAGTCCAGACCGGAGGCGACGGAGTATACCGGCAGGGGCTCTCCTTCCTCATCCTGAAGCAGATAGGAGTGGAATCCGTGGAGAACCCCGGGAGATCCCAGGGTCAGGGTGGCGGCATGGTCGCCGGGTTTGAAACCACGTCCCGAAGGTTCTACACCGTAAATGTTCACTTCCTTATCACCAAGGAAGGCGGAGAACAGGCCCATGGCATTGGAGCCGCCGCCTACACAGGCCACCAGGTTGTCCGGCAGTTTACCGGTCATCTGCTGGAACTGCTCTCTGGCTTCCATGCCAACAATCTGCTGGAAATCCCTGACCATCATCGGGAAGGGATGGGGGCCGACAACGGAACCGATGGCGTAGAGCTGGGACACCGGATCTTCCAGGTAGGCTTCGAAGGCCGCATCAACCGCATCCTTAAGGGTCTGGGTACCCCGGTCAACCGGAACCACGGTGGCGCCAAGGACTTTCATACGAACCACGTTGGGGTGTTCTTTTTTGATGTCGATCACACCCATGTATATATCGCATTCCAGCCCTACCAATGTGGCGGCGGTGGCCAGGGCAACCCCGTGCTGGCCGGCACCGGTTTCGGCGATGAGTTTTTTCTTGCCCATGCGTTTGGCCAGAAGGGCTTCGCCAAGACAATGGTTGATCTTGTGGGCACCGGTGTGATTCAGATCTTCCCGTTTCAGATAAATATCTGCACCGCCGATTTTCTCAGACAGATTTTTACAGTGGAATACCGGGGAGGGCCGGCCCGTGAAATGTTTGTTCAGGGCTGCCAGTTCTTCCAGGAAGGACGGATCTTCTTTAATGGCATTGTAACTTTCGGTGATCTCGTCAAGGATGGTCTGAAGCTGTTCCGGCACGTAGGAACCGCCGTATTCGCCGAAACGTCCTTCCTGGTTCGGAAGGGGGATGTTTTCAAGGGTTGCTGCAGAATCTGTCATACATTTTCTCCTTATATGTCATATCAAGTCATATGTTACTTGTTTCTAAAGATAGAAACATATAAACGGAACTGCAGCAAATTGCAATGGCTTTTCCACACCAAATCCAAATAAAAACGGCCTGCCGGGAAAAATCCGGGCAGGCCGTCCAATCACTATAGTATTTTATTTAGGTGTTGATGATTTTAAAATCTGAGCCTTTGGGATGGTCTGCGGCAAATTGCTGCAGCCGTTTTTCCAGATCAGGAAAGCGTTCTTTACCGGTGAGGGAGACGCAGGCCCGCAGCCCTTCGTGGCGGTCGCTGCCGGTGGTGATCAGGGAAATGGCGGAAATACCATAGTAAAGCAGTTCCTCCACCAGTTCTTCACCGGTGAACCCCTCATAGGCAACGGTGAAGTAAAATCCGTCAGCAATCTCCCGGTCTTCATCCTTGTCATAAACGATGTGAAAACCGTTATCCGTGAAATACTGCTTCATGGCCTTTGCCCGTTCCCCGTATTCCTGGACCGCTTCCACAAAGTTGTATTCGCCGGCGTTTACCGCTTTGAGAAGGCCGGCCAAGCCGAACTGATTGGAGTGGGAAACCCCGGAACTCAGGGCATACATGGCCCCGAAAATATAGGCGTATCCGAAGTTGTCGGTACCGAACCACTGTTTCAGGTTGTCCCCTTCAGAATTGAACAATTGGTCGGGAATGGCGGTCATGCCGATACGCTGCCCGGCCAGGGAAAAAGACTTGGAGCTGGAAATCAGCAGAATGTAGTTTTCAGTGTACTTGCCCACCGTGGGAATGAAGGGCGCCTGTCCGGGAACAGAATAGTCCTGCCTGAAATCCATGCCGAAATAAGCCAGATCTTCCAGAACCAGGCAGTCGTGGGTCGTGGCCAGTTCGCCAATGATCTGAAGCTCCTGCTCGGTGAAGCAGATCCAGGCCGGGTTATTGGGATTGGAGTACATGATGGCACCGATGTCGCCGGCGGCGAGATATGATTCCAGTTTTGCCCGCAGTTTTTCTCCCCGGAATTCGTAAACGTCAAAGCTTTCATAGGGTGCACCCAGCACCATGGCCTGGTTTTTGTTCACCGGGAAGCCCGGATCAATGAAGAGCAATTTGTTTTTTCCCTTCATGCGACGGGTAGCGCACATCATGGCCATGTAGCAGCCCTGCATGGACCCTACGGTGGGGAAGCAGGATACAGGGTTGATTTCTTTA
>JAKSBB010000631.1 GCA_022361315.1 Desulfobacterales bacterium | reverse complement strand
CCAGAAGGCCACCTGTATGCTGACCGAAGCACCGTCGGCTGCGGCACCGGCACAGCTTCAGGAGCTGTCCATTAAAGTGAGCAAACCTGCCGAATAAAGAAGGCAGACCTGCAAATAAAAAAGCCCCCGGTTTTCCAAATGGAAGGCCGGAGGCTTTTGTTTTTCTGAAACGCGGGTTAAATAACCGCTTACGTCTGCTTTCTTTTCACATGAAGAATGGGGGTGTTAAACACCAGGGCAGAGACGTCATCATCCCGCTGGACTTTGAGTTCCAGAGAATCCCTGTCAATTTCAAAATACTTGGATATGACATCCACAATATCGGTCTGAAGATCGGTGAGCGTGGTGTCGTTGACCTCGAGTTTATCGTAAATCAAAGAGAATTGGAGGCGTTTTTTGGCCTCATCTTTGGAATTCTTCTGACCGGTGAACCGTTTCAACAATCCGTGTAACATTCAACTCTCCTTATTTTAACCCGAAGGTTTTGCTGATCTTGTTCCACATGCTGGTCTTGTGGGTGGGCACTTCAATGGGGATATCCTTTTCACCGTTGAGCCGCTTGGCAATGCGGCGGAAGGCCTGGCCTGCCTTGGAATCGTTCTGGAGCACCAGCGGGGTACCTGTGTTGGAGGAAATCAATACCTTTTCATCCATGGGCACCAACCCTGCCAGATCGATGGACAGCACTTCCATGACATCTTCATGGGAGAGCATCTCTCCGCGCTCAACCCGGGTGGGCTCGATGCGGTTTACAATGAGCCTGGGTTCCAGGGAGTTGGCGTAAAGCAGGCCGATGACCCGGTCCGCGTCCCTGACGGCGGATACGTCCGGGGTGCATACCACCAGGGCTTCGTTGGCCCCGACGATGGAATTCTTGAATCCCTGTTCGATGCCGGCCGGGGAATCCATGAGTATGTAGTCAAATTTTTTGCGAAGCTCGTTGCAGACCCGTTCAACCCCGGAGGTGGTCAGCACGTCCTTGTTGTCGCTCTGGGAGGCGGGAATCAAAAAGAGGTTATCAATTCGTCTGTCCCGGATAGCTGCCTGATCAATCTGACACCTGCCCTGAACCACATCCACAATATTAAAGACGATCCGGTTCTCCAGCCCCATGACCACATCAAGGTTTCTCAGGCCGATATCCATATCCACTATGGCCACACGCTTGCCTTCAAGGGCAAGGGCCGCGCCGATGGATGAGGTTGCCGTTGTTTTGCCCACACCGCCTTTACCTGATGTTACGACAATGATTTTTCCTTCCAATTCACACCTCTATGATAAGTTTATATGTCAATTCATTCTTTTTCGTGTATCACCGGTAGTATACCGTCTATACGGCTTCCGGCCAGGGCAACCGCCTAAACGGCCCCTCTTTCATATAGTCCCGGACCACGATCTGCGCCCCTTCAACCGCTGCATATTCCGGGACCGCCCCTAACGCATCATCACTGCCTGCGGCGGTCCGGGTGCCGATACGGACATGGCTGGGGTTAAAGCCCAGGGCAAATATAATGGCCTCGTCATTGTCCGGGTACCCCGCGTGCACCTCTCCGGACAATTTGCCTAAGATAAGGATGTCACCACCGGCGACCAATTCGGCCCCGGGATTGACGTCTCCGGTGATCACCAGATGTTTTCTGGCATTGATCTTCTGGCCGGCGCGGACCCGGCCGCGCATCATGAGCACATCGCTTCTGTGGTGATTCCAGCCCCGGGACAGGTCCCGTTGGCGGATACGTTCCGTGGGGGCGGAGCGTTTCTGGGGAGAGGTTGAGATCCTGCCCAGTTCAAAGTTCTTTTCCAGGTGGGTTTTAATGGTCCGGATCAAATCTTCATGACCTTTGGCATCCCCCAGATCCAGGGTGACGTCCGCATTCACGGCCAGATGTTTCAGATTCTTAATCAGCTTGTCGATTTCCGCGATCAGCACATCCTCCGGATGGGAAGGGTCGATGGTGATCCAGAATCCCCCGCCGGCACCTTTAAGCTTTACAGGTGCGGGATTATCAAAGTGTATCATTGAATTCCAAACATTGAATAAACGTTATGCTGTCGTACACCGGGTTTACAAAAGGCAAACGCCGTGCATTTCCAGGGAATATAGAAGGTAAGCCTCACCCTGTCAAGTCCGGCCCCGACACCCGTTTCCGGAATATGAGTAAGGGATAACAGGGCTGGGAAATGCGCAGCAGGTCCTATTGTTCCAGTACCTCCCGGATCTTGTGTGAGAAGTCGATCACCGAGTAGGGCTTGAGGATATAGCCTTTACATCCCTGTCTGAGCATCTCCTGGGCCTTTTCATCAATGGCGTAGCCGGTGGAGAGCAGCACCTTGATATCCGGATTCAGTTTCTTCAGCCCGAGGAAGGTTTCCAGCCCGTTCATTTCCGGCATGATCATGTCCAGCACCACCAGGTTAATCTCATCTTTTTTCTCGGCGTAGATGGCCAGGGCTTCCCGCCCGGAATCCGCAGTGATCACCTTGTACCCCAGCGCCTTACAGATTTCCCTGCCCACGGTAAGAATCCGCTCTTCGTCATCCACCAGGAGGACAAATTCATTGCCCAGGATCAGCTTTTCCTGGTGTGAGGGCATATCTGCATTCTCAATGGGTTCGGCCAGGGGAAGGATAATAGAGAAGGAAGACCCCACATTGGGGGAACTCCAGACGTCAATCACCCCATTATGATTCTTGACGATCTTTCTGGCAAAGGTGAGGCCCAGTCCCTTTTTATCCGGATGGTCCTGGTGGTTGTGGATATAAAAGGGTTTGAATATTTTTTTCAGTACCTCGTTGTCCATGCCGATACCGGTATCCGTGATGTTGATTTTCACGAAATACCCCGTATCAACCCCGTAGGCTTCGGCCGTGCCGTTCATAATGGCGGCGGATTCGGTCATCACGGAGAGCTTGCCACCTTCGGGCATGGCCTGGAGGGCATTTTTAACGATGATGGAAATCACCTGGTTGATCTTTTCCTGATCCCCGTTGATCACCAGGGGTTTGGCATTCAAATCCACATCAAGGATGATATTACGGCCCTTGAGATCCAGGTTTTCAACCGCCTTTCTCACCAGCCGGTTGGCGTCGATACTTGTGGTGTAAAAGGCATCCACCTGGGCAAACCCCAGCAGTTGATTGGCGATTTCAGAGCCCTGGTCTATGCAGGAGAGAATTTCCGAAATATGCCCGTAAAGCGGGTCCGAGGGGTTGACGCTGCTCATCATCAATGAGGCATGGCCTTTGATGGCGGACAACAGGTTATTGACATCGTGGGCGATGCCGTTGGCAAGGGCCTCTACTGCATCCAGAGACTCATCCTTCGGGTTAATGAATTCCATCTAAGGTTCCTAACTTCTATACAAGGTCTATCTTATTCAAGGGCGATAATCCCTTCCTGAATGGCAAATTTGGTCAGTCCGGCCACGCTGAAGATATTCAGCTTTTTCATAATATTCCTGCGATGGGTTTCAACCGTTTTAATACTGACCCCGAGTTTTTCCGCAATGTCCCGGGTCTTCTCCCCTTCTGCTACCAACTGGAGAATTTCCCGTTCCTTTGTGGATATTTTGCTGGCCTTGGGCAGCTCATCCCAGATTTTCCGGCTGGGGGTATCCTCATCCGCGTACATCCGTTCAATGGAAGGTGTGAGATAGTAATTACCCCGGATCACCCCCTGTATGGCATCATAAATCTCATCAAAGGCGGATTCTTTAAGAAGGTATCCGGACGCCCCCGATGCAAACATCTTGTTGATGATGCTTTTGCTCGAGTGCATGGACAGTGCGATCACCCGGGTATGGGGGACTTCCTGCCGGATCCTTGCCGTGGCCTCCACCCCGTTGAGATCGGGCATGGAAATATCCATCATCATGATGTCCGGCTCAAGGGCAATGGCCTTTTCAACGGCCTCCCTGCCGTTCCTGGCAATGTCCAGCACCTTGATACCTTTGTTCTCCAGAAGGGTTTTAAGCCCCTCCCGGATAATCGCATGGTCATCTGCTAT
>JAKSBB010000365.1 GCA_022361315.1 Desulfobacterales bacterium | reverse complement strand
TCATGAGCACCGGTGCCGTTCGCCGGGAAATTTACGGTATGGTGAGCCTTCAGTTGATGGTCCTCGGCAGTGTTGCCTCATTGCTGGCCGTTGCGGCGGCCTATTTCCTGATGCCGGCTTTCCCCGTCATCTTCAGGGGACTGGTGCCGGAAGGGCTTGATCTTTCCATTGATCCCCTTTCCGTTATGCTGACACTTGGAATGGGGATGGGGGGCAGTCTGGTATTCTGTCTGCCCGTATTCACAAGATTGTTCAGTTTCAAGCCAAAGGATTTGCTGCAAGGGCCCCATACCCATGACCAAGGGCGCACCGGTAGCCGGTCGGGAGGCAGGGTCCGCATCCTCCGGCAGATCCGTGCCTTTGCTCCGGGAATTGCCGCTTTCTTCGGGGTGTCCATACTGGTGGCCGGATCGCCAAGGGACGGCCTTGTGTTCGCACTCGGCTTTATCCTGGCGCTGGCGGTGTTGTCTGTTGCCGGTGGTATTGTCTTTTCCGTCTGCGGTGCGTTGGCCCGGCGGCCGGGGAGATCTCCGGCTTTGAAGATTGCCTTCCGCAACCTTTTCAGAAACCGCTGGTCTTCCCTGTCCTGTTTTGTGACCATTGCCATGGGGGTGTTCCTGATTTCACTGATTCCCCAGATTCAAAAAGGGCTGGAGTCTGAAATCATGCGGCCGGATGGGCTGAAGCTGCCGGTATTTTTTCTGGTGGATATCCAGGATGAACAGAAACAGCCCCTGATTGATTTTTTGAAAGGGCAGCCCGGGGAACTCACCCATATTTCCCCGGTGGTCAACGGCAGGATTCAAAAGGTCAACGACCGTCCCTTTATCGAACGCGGCAGTGACACAGAACCATCCCGGGGGCGTGTGGGACGGATGCGGGGACGCCGTCTGGAGTTTATCTTTTCATACCGGAAAGATCTGGCGGATTCTGAAACCCTGGTGAAGGGCCGCCCTCTGGCGCGGGAGCCCTGGGACTTCGGCAGCGGGACACCCTTTGAAATCTCGATGGCGGTGTCCTTTGCCGAGCGGTTCGGATTCCGCATCGGGGATGTCATTGAGTTTGACGTCCAGGGCATCCCCCTCACCGGCCGGGTGGTGAACCTGCGGAAGGTTCGCTGGAACTCCTTTCAGCCCAATTTTTTCCTCCTGTTTCAGGATGGGGTGCTCAACGATGCCCCGAAAACGCATCTCGGTGCTATTTCCAACGTCTCGCCGGAATTGCGCAAGGATCTTAAAAACAGCCTGGTGGACAGATTTCCAAACATTTCCGTAATCGATGTGACCCAGACTGCTGCCACCATCCTCGGGGTAACCGACCGCCTTTCTCTTTCCGTCCGGTTTATGGCATGGCTGGCCATTGGTGCAGGGCTGGTGTCCATTTTTTCCATTGCCCGCCATGAGGCCCGGAAAAACCGTAACCAGATTAATCTTCTGAAGGTGCTGGGGTGCGGAAGGTCCACCTTACAGGGGATCAGTCTTGTGGAATTCGGGTTTATCGGATTTACGGCAAGCCTGTTTGCCTTGGTCCTGAGCGCCGGATTTTCCCTGGGAATTTCCTGGTGGTTCTTTGATAACCTCTGGCGGTTCGATGCCGGGTACCTGGCCGGTATCCTAACCCTGGCCACAGGGGTGTGCATGGGCACCGGCCTTGCGGCGGTCCGCCAGGTGGCGAAGTCCCGGCCTCTGGATCTGTTAGGCTGATACTGAGTCAGATCTTTTAAAATTAAGGTGCTATCCTTCGTGATTCTTCAGGTTTTCGGTCAGGTTCGCCGCAGCTTCGGCCTGATTCCGGCTGAAGTCGGTTGCCTCCTCGGCAGACCGGACAAGGGCTTCGGAACGGTCTGCCACGCCTTTGATACTGTCCAGGATGCCGGATACAAATTCCAGGTTGGCACTGACCTTTCCGCTGACTTCTGATATTCCTTCGGATGCTTCGCCCACGTTTTCGGCAATTTCCCGGGTGGAGTCCGATTGGGTGTCAACGGCTTGGGCGATGGAGGTCACCATCTCATTTCCGTTGTGAATGGTGTCTGAGATCAATTCGATCTGCTGGATCATCTCATCGGAAACGGCGTTGATATGACCCACCTTGTCCCGGATATCTTCGGTGGCTTCTGCCGTCTGGCGGGCCAGGGCCTGGATCTCCGTGGCCACAACGGCAAATCCTTTACCCGCCTCTCCGGCCCGGGCCGCTTCTATGGTGGCATTTAACCCGAGAAGCTTGGTCTGCTCGGAGATTTCATTGATGGCGTGTGTGACATTGTCAATGGCGGTGGCTGCCTTGCCGAGTTCCGACACCTTCTGTGTGGTGCTTCTGGCTTCTGTCACGGCTCTTTGGGTCACCTCCCTGGCATTTTCCGAGTTTCGTGCGATCTCACCGATACTGTCTGTAATGCCCCCGGCGGCCGTAGAGATGGTGTTGAGATTGGTGGAGGCCTGGGACATGAAGCGGGACACCCGTTCAATATTGTTGTGAACAATACTGGCATCATCAAAGATTTTATTGGCCCGGGTATGGCTCTCGCTTCCCTGATCCTTGATATCCGCCATGATTTCAGGCAGGTGGGATAGATTTTTTTCCAGGCGTTTTGATTGAGAGGTGAATTCCAGAATGAACCCAGGACAGGAGGCATCCTCCGCCTCTGTTTCTCCGGCAGAAGCGCCCCGGGGACTGCGGGTCATCACGTAGATAAAACAGATGACCATCAGCAGCAGGAAGCCGGCCATAAGAACCACCAGGAACGACCTGTTGCTTTTTCCCAGCTCGGTAAATGCCTGCCGCAGGGATTTCAGGTCGCCGGCGGTTTCTCCGGCCATCAGGGCAGGGTCGTCCGTCTTTGCTGTTGCATCAAGGATCGTGACGGTCTCATCCAGCCGTTTGCCGGCGGCCGTGACGTGGGCGAGCAGTTCCGGCATTGCCAACTTGTTGGAAGCCGGCGGTGTAAACCGCTGGTCCACCGCAACTGCGGAAAGGGGATCATCATCAATGTGGCGGGAAATATCTTCTACGACCCGTTCAAGCGTTTCCGGCGAAATGCCGGTGCGGATGGATTCCTTCCAGGTTTCCTGTTCGGGTATCATCGCCAGAAGGGCGGAGGCGCTCAATACCGGTGAGGTGTCCGGAAATTCTTGGATTTGATCTGACAGGGCACCACCCGGGGGGAGCCTGTCGAGCAAGGGGTTGAGTTCCCCCAGGGCGGCCAGGTTTTTCAGGGGAGAGAAACTATTGATGAGGTCTGATTTGGCCGTGCCGTCGGTGATTGCCTCGGAAAGATCTGTCAGTGCAGCAGATATCTGCTGATCCCGTTCGTTGATTAGATCCATGAGCCCTTCCCGGTCCGGCTGGGGCAGTGCATCAACCGCTGCAATTATCTCCGGTCCTGCCAGAATGGTTCTGACCTCCCGGATTCTGTCCGTTACCGTGTTGGGGTCCGGAAGGGCCTCTGCCAGGTCTCTGGCCCGGGTCAGGCCATTAAGGGCGGTCAGCCGTGTCATGAGACCGGCGGCTTCCTTTTTATGGGGCAGGCCGGCCAGGGCCGTCCGGAGGTCGGCCTTTGCCTTGGCATAGGCCTGAATATAGGCATCCAGCCGGTCTGATGTTTCCATCAGTTCTTCCAGGCCCGGCTGCTCGTCTGCCAGGCTGTTGAGCCGTTTCATGCCTTCCGGGGCAATGATGTTACCCATCGTATCACGGAGTTCCCCGAGTCTGGCTGCCCGCTCACCGGTACCTGTCTTCAGCCATCGGCGATTCTCTTCGTACCGGTGGGTCAGGCCCTGTGTGGCGGCTTCATGGGCTGC
>JAKSBB010000711.1 GCA_022361315.1 Desulfobacterales bacterium | reverse complement strand
GGATGACCTGGTCTGCCGAGGCCACACCAAAATCCGCATACCCCAGTTCCAGTTCCTTGATGGCATTTTTTTCAGGCCCGCCTTCCTTTACGGTCACATCCAGTCCGGCTTTTTCAAAAAAGCCGGCTTCCCGGGCCATGATATCCCCGGCCACACTGGTGTTGAACAGCCATTTAAGCCGGTAGTTCAACTCCACCGGGCCGGCAGCAGTTGCGGGCAAGGCGCTGCAAAGCCAGAAGATCACTGCGCTGACAATCCAAATTATATGCCGGGTATTTTTCACGGATCTCATATCAACTCCCCTCCTTTGGGTGCGGACCATTTTGTTTTCACCTGTTCTCCGGCAGTTTCCAGCAGGCCCTGGTAAACGGAAATAATGATACCGATCATGAAAAGGGCCGTCAGGATGCCGGCAAGGTCGCTCTGGTAAAGTGCAATACGGATACTATAGCCAATGCCTGCGTCTGCGGCAATGAATTCCGCCACAATGGTGCCGGCCATGGCCAGGGTGGCGGAACCGGCAATAACCGTGGTCAGTTTGCTCAGGTTTTCAAAGGCCCGGATCTTTACTTCCAGCTGCCAACGCATCCTTCCTGTGGCAATATAAAAATGCTCAATATCCTCCACCGGTGAGGCCATGATCCCCAGCACGGACAACAGCAGGGGGAAATAGCAGATCATGGAGGCGATAAGCAGGCGGGATAAAAAACCGTCTCCCAGGAGGATAAAAATAATGGGGGCCAGGGCAACAATGGGGTAGGCTTGGATATTATACGCCATCACCTTGATAAAGGATCCCACCCAGGTGGACTTCCGGCCAAGGATGCCCACGGAAAACGCCATGAAAATGGATATCAGCTGTCCCAGTACCGTGACGGAGAGCGTGTTGAGGCAGTCAAAAAAATAGGTGGTTAACAACCGGCCCGCGGTTTCCAAAATCAGCTCCGGCCCGGGAATAACGTAATCAGACAGCCCCACCCCATATTTGATGCCCATGAGACCGCTCACCCCCGCCGCAAACACAATCAAAAACTGGTAAATCCGTCTAAACAGCATTCATGATCTCCAGCATGGTCCGGTCCAGTCCGTCCGGATCAGGTGTATATCCCCGGGTGTAATCCAATCCCCGGATCACGCTACCGCTCTCCCCGCTCCCACAGCTGCTCCTGTCACCGGCATTGCGTCCCAGAATCAGAATATCCCGGCAGAACCGGGCCACCTCCATAAGGTTATGTGAAATATAAAGAAAAAGCCGGTCCGGGAAGAGTTCTTTTATTGCCAGAATGATGGTTTCCCGCAGGGCTTCGTCCACGTTGGCCAGGCTTTCATCCAGGATCAGCAGGTCGAATTCCTGGATCAGGTAACGGATCAGATTCATCCGGTTCTGCTGCCCCATGGACAGCTGGGAAAATCGGGATGTCATCAGGGACTCCACCCGGAAAATCCGTATCAGTTCATCTTTCAGCCCGGTTTTACCCTCCGGGCAGACCTTATCCAGGTGGGATCCTGTACTGGCCCAACCCGGAAGCCGTTCCTGGTTATATGAATACAGGATGGTGGACAGCCCTTCGTGGAAAAAATGGTCTGCCGTCAGCTCTCCGTGTCCTGCCAGGAGCCTGGCAAAGGAGGTTTTCCCCACACCGGAGGGGCCGAATACCGCATTGAACCCCGGCGCAGCCATGGTAAAGCTCAGCTTGTCCAGCACGGGTTTATTGGTACCCGGGTATGTAAATGTCAGATCTCGGCACTCAAAATGCATCTTGTTCTCCGCTTCAATTGCCCATCCATACCGGGTCCCGCGCCAAAAATCAATACATCAGCGTCCCTTGGAATAAATAAGGGTCTAAAGTCATCTCCTACGGAGACCGATAAAAATCCGAATTTCGGTGATATTGTAAACACCGGAGGGGATCCTGGCCATAGACGCCAGTGTATGGGGTTGAGTATTTCCGTGGGGCATGATAGGCAGAGAGCACACGGAAAGCCACGAGGGGGTGTTTTGTACATGACGGCAGGCAGCATTAAGCGCGCGGCGTTAGCGGTGCGCACGGCAAAGATATATCTGTTCACTCCAATGCTTCCGATGCTTCTGATTATTCTGCTGCTGTCGCCGTTTCCGGTTTCAGGGGCCGACACCCCGGCCGATGCCACCACCCGGATTCTGGTGCTTAATTCCTATCACCAGAACTTGAAGTGGGAACAGGATATCTTCACTGCGGTCCAGGAGACCTTTCAGCCCCGGAAAAACAATATCCTCCTGCATTTCGAGCACATGGACACCAAACGGTTGCCCTACACGGAACCGTACAGGGACAAGTTGCTTGCGCTCTACCGCCATAAATACGCAGGTCTTAAATTCAGCGTCATTATCGCTGCGGACAACAATGCCTTTGATTTCATGCGAAATTACCGGGATGACCTGTTCCCGGGAACCCCCGTGGTCTTCTGCGGGGTGAACTTTTTTCGCAGGGATATGCTGGAGGGTCTTACCGGCTTTACCGGTGTCGCAGAAACCTTTGATGCCGGAGCAACCCTTGAAACCGCCCTGAAACTCCATCCAGATACCAGTGAAGTCTTGTTTATAAATGATTATCTGCCCACCGGCCGTGCCTGGACCCGTACCATTAAAAAAGAACTGGAAGGGCTTTCACCTGACCTCCGGAGCCGGATAAAACTCAGCTATGCAGACAATCTTCCCATGACAGATCTGCTGGAACAGATCCGAACACTTCCACCGGACAGCCTGGTGATCTACGGGGTATATTTCCGGGACAGCCTCAACCGGTTCTTTCCCCCCATGCAGAGTACCTGTATGATCTCGGAGGCCAGCCCGGTACCGGTCTACGGACTACTGGATTTTAATCTTGGCCACGGCATTATCGGGGGGAAGCTGATATCCGGCTACTATCAGGGCAAAACCGCGGCGGCCATTGCCCGGCAGATACTTTCAGGTACGGCACCTGAAGATATCCCGGTGGTGAACCAGGGGGTGAACCGGTTTATGT
>JAKSBB010000297.1 GCA_022361315.1 Desulfobacterales bacterium | reverse complement strand
TTATGCGAAGCATCTGCTTTTCTTTGTATACCCGAATCTGCCCGGGCAGATCCAGATGTTTTCCGGTTTCACCGGACCGGGCCAGGGTGAGAATATCCATGATATGGGTGTGGGTGATCCGCCGCAGGTCTTTTTTTACCGCACCCAATGCTTTTCGAATTACTCTGAAGGCGAGTGCGCTGTGGCATGATGCGAACCCATCCAGGGCCAGCCGAATGCTGTTGCTTTCAAGTTTCCCGGTCCCATCGTTTTGAAGCCTGTTGTACAATTCCTCCGCCCTGGCATCCATATAGTCATCTTCAATGGAGAGAATTCGGCTGAGGCGATCCAGGCCGGATCGGATATTCGGATTAAACTCTTCTTCAAGCATGGGAATCAGATTGTGCCTGACCCGGTTTCTCAAAAACACCGTATCCCGGTTGGAAGAGTCCACAATATAGTTCTGGCAGATATCTTCGAGGTAGGACAGGATATCTGTTTTGGACAGGGTGATGAACGGGCGGATGATAACGTCTTCCCGCACCGGTGCAATCCCCCGAAGTCCCTGGACGCCGGCCCCCCGGATAAGGTTCATCAGCACCTGTTCCACATGGTCATCTTTGTTATGCCCCAGGGCGATCCGATGACAGCCCTCGGATACTGCCGTTCTTTTGAAAAATGCATATCTGGCGTTTCTTCCGGCTTCTTCCAGGGAGAGGCGTTCCGCTTTGGCAGCGGCCTTGATATCCAGGGTGTCCACAGTCAGCGGCAGGCTGTGGGTCTCAGCAAAATCCCGGACAAACCGTTCGTCCCGGAGGGACTCCTTCCCCCGGAGATTGTGGTTGAGGTGGGCCAGAACAATGGAGAGGTTAAATTCCCCGGCAAGTGCCATCAATACACGGACCAGGGCCACGGAATCCGGCCCGCCGGATAACCCCACAAGAATCCGGTTGCCGGGGGGAATCATGGCATGGGTGCGGAGGGTTTGCCGGACCCGGTTAATAAATTTGTCCGGGGAAAGTCGGGTGTCGGTGGGCATCAGCAGGCAAACAGGGGCTGACCAGGCTGATTCTGGGGGGCAATAAGACCGGCCCGGGCCGCATGATCGAAAAAGGTTGTCACCGCAAGGGTGCCCTGATCACCGATATCCCGTGAAAATTCATTGACGTAGAGGCCGATATGCTGGGCAATGACCTCATCCGCCATCTCCTGGGCGTACGCCTTTATGTAATCCTCCCCTTGTTTCGGATGGGCAAAGGCATGGTCAATACTTTCCCTGATCAACGTCTGGACGGCACAGGCCGTATCCGGATTCATATCCCGACGCACGGCAATACAACCCAGGGGGATGGGCAGCCCGGTTTTTTCTTCCCACCACTCCCCAAGGTCCGCTTTCATCTCAAGCCCCTGGGTCTGGTAGATAAATCGCCCTTCATGGATAATCACGCCGATGTCGGCATCTCCACCGGTCACTGCCGGCATCACCTGCTCAAAGGGCATGGCCCTGACATCCGGTTCCAGCCCGGGAAAGAGATCTGCCAGGTAGAACCTGAACAGATGATAGGCCGTTGTCCCCATACCGGGGACAGCCACCACCGGATTCTTCCGGTCGTCCACCTGCCGTTCGGGCCGGGAGATGAGCAGGGGGCCGCAACCCTTACCCAGGGCAGCCCCGGTGCGAAGCAGGGCGTACCGGTCCAGAAGTGATCCCAGGGCGGCAAAGCTCAGCTTGGTGATATGGTAGCGTTCCCGGGCGGCATTCTGGTTCAGGGTTTCCACATCTTCGATAAAGATTTTGAAATCCATGCCCCGGGTGTCAATGAGCTGCCGCGCGATGCCTTTGAAGATAAAGGTATCATTGGGGCAACTGGAATAGGCTAAGTCAAATGGTGTTTTCATGGTGTTATGGTCTGAATTGCTCTATTTTAAGGTCTTTTAATATTCTGTAGTGTTTATCATTGGCGGTAAGTATTGGTTCTCCGCAGGAGATGGCCGTGGCACCGATAAGGGCATCAGCCAGTTGCAGGGAATGGCTGAGAAAATGCTGCTCCACAAAGAACATGGCTTTGGCGGAAATATCTTCTGAGATGTAAACGATTTGGGTCTTCCAGATGTTAAGGGCCTGCCGAAGGCTGTTCAATTCGTTTTTGTTTCTCATCCCCTGAACCAGTTCCATATACGTAACGACTGAAATGGAGAACTTATTTAACTCCTCAACGGTCTCATAGGCATTTTCATTTCCCTTCAGATACCAGATCAATACATCTGTATCGACAATCATTTAGAATCTTCCTTTTCTCATATCCCGGACATAGGTATCAACATCTTCGGCAATATCGTTATCTTTCCATATGCCGAACAGGGTGTTTTCTGTTTTTTTATCGGTTTTCAGTTCTCCATAGGGGACGAGTTTGGCACAGGGCTTACCCCGGTAGGTTATGATAACTTCTTCTCCCCGGTTTACAGTACTCAGGAGTTCTTTTGCGTGAAACCGAAGGTCTTTTGCCGTGGCTTTCATAATAGGCTCCAATGGTTGAAGTTTATATTTCAAAATATAAACTCAGAGGGTGTGCCGGTCAAGAAATAATTGACATGGTGAGGCGCCCCTTATAAGAAAGGTGGCACCAATTCAACGGGAGTAACGCAAATGACACCAAAATCATACCTGCTCTTCGACCTGGACGGTACCCTGAGTGATCCGCTTCCGGGGATCGCCCGGTCCATTAACTATGCCTTGAAGGCCTTTGGTTATCCCGAAGAACCCGAAGCCGGTCTCGGGCGGTTTATCGGACCACCACTGGATCTGACCTTCAGGGCGCTGGCGAACACAGATGACAAGGCTCATATCCGGGAACTGGTGGAGACGTTCCGGGTGCGGTTCGGAGACATTGGCTATCGGGAAAACACACTCTATCCCGGTATTCCTGAAGCGCTGACGGCATTGAAAGCAGTGGACCGGAATATGGCGGTCTGCACCTCCAAGCGGGGGGATTTTGCCGAAAAAATTATCCGTATGTTCGGCCTGGATTCTTATTTCGACTTTGTGAGCGGCGGGGATATCGGAATCTCCAAAGGGCAACAGATTCGCGGGCTGCTTGATGAGGGCCGAATCTCAGGCGATTCGACGATGATCGGAGACAGGGAAATGGATGTAATTGCAGCCCGGGAGAACAGGCTTGCCGCCTGGGGCGTGCTGTGGGGGTACGGCAGCAGGGGGGAACTGGAAGCAATTGGTCCGGACCGGATACTCACCGGCCCGGATCAATTACATCAATAGGCTCTCGTTATAAATGAAGAAAAGTAGCGGGCTTCTGGTCGAAGGCCAGTCCTTCTTCGATTCGTTCCAGCAACTTTTCCTTTTCCTCCGGAAATTGATACCCCTCGTAGTCGTGGGAAAAAACGAGGCTGCCGCTGCGGGTGCGCCAATGGTTGGCCGCATGGTCAAAGCAAACCTTTGAGGTGACGTCCAGTGCCTCCACCATGGCTTTTATCTCCAGAAGCTGCTCCTTGGGAGTGAGCTGCACAAAGGTGCCGCTTTCGGCCTCATCAAAAATGGGGGTGCCGGGCAGGGGGCGAAAAGGCCTGGACCGGATATAATGAGGATTCACGGCATTAAGCACCCGGGCGGTGTTCCCGGCGTGTTGCTCGGTCAACGCTTTTCCCCCGAGGCCGGGCATCCAGTATTCCGAGACCTGGAATCCTGCAGCCATGGCTTTTTGACCACCCTGAATATGGCCTTCGGCAGTTACTCCTTTTTTTATTTTTTTCAACAGCTCATCGTCTCCGGTTTCCAGTCCCAGATGGACCCGGTCAAGACCGGCCTTTCGGATATCAGTCAGGGTTTCAACAGAACGCTGGGCAATGGTTCTGGCCCGTGCGTAGGTGGTGATCCGCTGGATAGAAGGGAAGGTGGTCTTTAGATATCTCAGGGCTTCGATCAGGTCTTCAGGGGGCATGATCAGGGAGTTGCCGTCCTGGAGAAAGGCGGTGCTGCCCCCGGCCATCAGCCATTGGATCAGCATGGCGGCACCGTTGTGATGGTTCAGACCGGGAACTTTGGCGAACACTGCCATGACGGCGTCCCGGGTGATCTTTCCCTTTTGGCCGAGGCGTTGGGATGCATCCCGCAGATCCCGGGCCAGCTCAGCCATGGCGTCGATATCCGATTTTATCTCTTCCAGAGGGCGGAGGCTGAACCGCTCGTGTTTGTACATGGCGCAAAAAGTGCAGTGGTTCCAGGGACAGTTCCGGGTGAAACGAACGAGAAGGGAGGCGGCACCTCCCTCGCTGGGGGGCCGGAATACACCGGTTTCAAATTTGTAGTCGTTAGTAGGCATGGCGATAAAGTTTTAAAAAGACTCCGGGGTTGTTTTGGGCGAATCGATCCAGGTCTGCTTTGGCCATCCGAAGCAGAACGGCATCGGGATTCGCGGTAAATGAGAATGATGAGGGGGCCTCTCCATCAAAAATGGTCCGTATACCGAACAGGGCCCCCGGTCCGAGGGTGGTATGGTCCACACCGTCCCGGCTGACCCTGACATGACCCGTAGTAAGGAAATAGCAGGCATCCGGGGGATCGCCCTGACGGATGAGTTCCCCGGCTTCCGGGGACGGCACCGGCACGAGTATCTGAAAGATCTGGGTCTTCTGGGACGGGGTGAGGCTCCGGAAAATGGGGTTCAGATTTAGCAAATCCCTCAACTGTTTGTTCTGAACCGAGGCCAGGTGGAAGAGGGTGTCCTCCACCGGGGTGTTCCGGATAAAGGCCAGCATATCTTCTTTGTGGAGGATAATGAGGCGGACGTCGCTTTTGGCGGTGACGGTGGCGGTTCTCGGGATATCTGAAAACAGGCATTTTTCTCCGAAGAAATCCCCCCTGCCGAAGGTGGTGAGCAGGGTGCCGTTCCGGCTGACCTCCACCTGGCCGGTCATGATGACATAAAAGTGCTGGCCGGGATTGCCTTTCCGGACAATGACCGTGCCGGGTTTGCAGTGCCGGGTCTGTGATATACAGAGAAACTCCATGGTTTTCTCCGGCGGCAGACTGGCAAACAGGGGCTGATCCAGATAGGTCCCCAGGATTTCCACGGGTCTGGAGAACTCCGGCGGTGCCACATCGAGTTCCAGGGTGGAGGAGAGCCCTGTGGGGGCAATTTTCAAACCGCTTCCCTCGGGGATCATCTCGTTGGTCACATGGACCAGGTACATCCGTTCCCGGATATCGGCCGGCAGGGCCGTTAGCACCTTCATGGGCGTGTGCAGGGGCGGGATACCGGCTTCGTGGAAGATAATGTCCCTGTCCCAGGGGAAATCCTTTAAAAAATCTCTCCGGTTTTCATCCACCACCCCTTTTTCGAACAATTGGTCGGCAAAGACCGGATCGTTATGGGTGTCCGAGCTGTAAACCATATTCCGCCCGCCAAATTCCGCCTGGATGGATATGGTGGGGATGGAGTGCAGGGAGTAATTGAAACGAAACATGCCACCATTGATGTTGACCGGCGTGCCGATGGGTAGAGATACAAATCGAACCGATTTTTTCATCAGGTCCTCGGGAATATTGGTCAGGGCCGAGGACTTCCGGATAAAGCTGTTAAACACCGTGGGGGTGGAGTATAGGGTGATGCTTCCTTCCTGCATAATCTTCTGGAGGGTGCCTGCATCGTGATCCGCATGGCAGTGGGTCAGGATAATGCTGTCCAGCACCTTTGGTGAGACACCCAGCCGGACCAGCTCAATGGCCGCATTCACCGGCGGATCCACCATGATGCCCCGGCGGTTGATCCAGAGGATCATCCCGGAGGTCATGGCGTCCGGGGCAAAACCGTGCCCCGAGCCAAGGGTGGTGATGCCGAACAGGGGGGGATAAAAGACATGGCGGGAACCGAAATCGGTCTCCTTTTCAGGAATAATATCCATATCCGGACGGAATTCGGCCCGGATGCCGTCACTGTCTTTCACCGTGTAGGTGTTTTCTTCATCCAGCGCAATGGTGAGGGTATCCAGATGCACCGGCCGGCCCGGTTCCGCCAGATAAAACTCCACCACATCTTCCAGTTCCATGGGCCGGACCTTGCCCTGGATGGGTATGGTCCTGAAATTCATCATCTCTGCAGCCAGGTCCGGATAGCCCGGAGTCTTCCTGCCGTTGACGAATTCCCCTTCATAATCCAGATGTGCCGGGCCGAAAAGCGCTTCCTTCAATACGGTCAACAGACGTTCCTGCTGGGGCCGGGTACAGATCACCCGGATGGTCCGCTGCTTGAAGAAAAAATTGTAATACACGGGAAATTCCAGTTCCGCCAGGGAAAAACCCCCCTCCAGGCTGAACATTTCCGGCGGCAGAATAAAGGTTCTGGGTACACCGCCTTCCGTGGGCAGTGTATCTTTGATGGTTTCAGGGGGGGCGCCGAACTGAACCCGGCCGGCATCCGTATCCACAACCAGCCCGCCTCTGGGCAGTTTTACCAGATTCGGGGACACCTTCGTATTCATGGGGTTCTCCTCATATACCGTATATGATCCTGCCGGTGGTTTTTTTATTCTACGACGAAAGTATGCCAGAAGAACATAGCATACATCTGTACTTGCAACAAATACATGCCGTCTATCAATAGCGTTGTGGCGGAAGGGGGAAGATAAAATGAAACAGGGTAGGGGAGAAATGAGGCGGGGCTGTGCACGATGCACAGCCCCGCGGGAGAAAAGACGAACCTGGCAGATCTCCGCTGCTCATATCCGTCTCGGGGGGTGTTTTTCTGATAACCCTAATCGACAATCGAATTGACAATTTCGCAACAATTCCATCCCACCAGCGGGATTTCGTCCATGGGAACCACACGTGTTTCTGTTTTTCCGCCGGCAGTCTTTTCGTACATGAGCCCGTTATTGGGATTGATGACCTGCATCCATTTTCCCGCAGCCAGATTGGGCTGATCTGCCGAAACGGCCCTGTTGAGAAGCTTTCCCCGCTTGCTGAATTCAGTGTATGTCCCGTCCTGATTGCGAAGGTATTGATGGCCCGTTGCCGTATCAAGATAGGCATAATCCGTGGCCACGGGATTTGTTGTCATGGCTTGGCCCGCAAAGCCTGCAGCTGCCAGGAATAATACGGTTAAACAGATAAGGATGGATGATAAAAGATGCTGTTTTTTCATTTTTGACCCCTCTTTTGATGTGATTGTCGATACGTTTTCAGACGTGATAAAACGTGATGAGTTATCCATGTATAAACAAAAGAAAGATCCCGGACAATTGGGGAAAATACGCAAAAATGATAACGATCCACCGGCCTGAATTGATGAAACCCAAATTGGATGGCGAATAGTGAGTGCGGTTTCTGTGAATGGGTTGTAAAAGGGGCAAAAAGTGAGGACATAATAAAACAGGGCAGCTCAGTTATGATGGCTGCCCTGCTGAAAAAGACGAATTCAGTTTGGAGGTGCCCTGTAAAGGATCTTGAAGTCGTCTTAAAACCATATGCGTTTATTTCGCTGTGGTGAATGCAACAAATTATTACGCTGTCCGGATTGAATCAATGGGGGAAATTACCCAATTTTCTATGGTCGCTTACGACATCTCCAGGGTGAAGCATACCGGGGAAACAATGTTTAATTTAGCGAAATAAAAAATACTTGTGAAAATGAATCCGTTCGCATAGGGTCTAACAAAAATCCATTTAAAATTAGTCAGAACCAGACCGGGGTGATATGGCGGTATCATTGTCCAAAAAATTGTTCTTCTTTATCTTTACCCTTTTTATATTGACGATTCTTCCCCTGTTTTATATCGCAGAAACCGCCTTGTCCAAATTCGGGGATTACGCCTACATTGTCAATGAGGATCAGATCAACCAAATGTCCCGGGCCTATATGAACGGGGCTGCCCGCCGGATCGCCCAGGCCCACAATGAAATCTTCAAGCGGATAAAAACCGCGGCCTATGTGATGGGGCTGCATATGGGGCAGATCTATCGTGATATTGATTCTCTGGCATCGTCTCCGGTGGGGGAAAACCGGATGATCTGGAATCCGGATAACCACATGTTTCATGGCCCTGTTGATGATCCGGTGGCCGTATTTTACTGGGGCGCGGAAACCATTGGAGAGCGCGTGCAAGAAGAGATCAATGCCCTGACTCATTATATGGAAACCCTTGTCCGGACAAAGGCGCTGCTGGCGGACTGCCAGGCCACCCAGGTGATAACGGTTACCGGCCTTGGCTACTATTGCACCCATGACAGCGCTGCCAAGGCAAACGCATTTCAGCTGCCGCCACCCTTTGAGTTTGATCTTCGGGACGGTGCCCCAATGACCGTTTTTACCAGCAGTGATGTAAAAGGGACCGACACACGGTGGACAGCCCTTTATAAAGATGATGTTACCCCTGGTCTTATGATGACGGCCACAACCCCTGTATACGACGGGAAGGGAGAATTCAGAGCCGTCACGGGTATTGATTTTTCCGTGGCTCACATTGTGGAGAGCATCACCGACAGTTCATTTCTGGAAGGGTTGACCAATGGGGACACCTCCTTTGTTTTTCTTCAGAATGAAAGCGGTAATCTGATTGCTTTCCCCAAGGCCTTCCAGGCGCTTTTCGGGCTGGATTTCAAGATAGAGAAGATGGTCAACTCCGATGATATCTGTGCGGTGGGGCTGGGGGATTCCTCATTGGAGGCGGTCCGGAACATCGCCCCTGAAATATCGGCCTTGGAAAATGGAATTATTGATATGAGCATAGCGGGGGAAGACTATTTACTGGCGGTGGGGCGGTTAAAAGAGGTGGGCTGGCATGTGGTGCTGGTGGCCCGGAAAGCCGATATTATGGCCTCTCTGGCCAAAACATCCAGGGCATTGGAGAAAAGCCACCGGGTGGTTTGGTTCGACTTCCTCGGCCACTCGCTGGCCGTTCTTCTTATTGCCAGCGGCTTGAGTTTTTATGCCGTAAAAAAATTCATCGCACCCCTGAAAGAATTTATCCGCACCACCCGGAAAATTGCCGGAGGGGATTTGTCTGAAACCCTTGAAATCGTCGGGCAGGATGAAATCGGATTGCTTTCCAGGTCGCTGAACCGGATGGTGGGGCAGTTGAAGAAATCCGAAAAACTGAAAAATGATTATGCTGAAAATCTGCGGGCCGAAGTGTCGGCACGGACAAAGGCTCTGGAAGAGGCCAACAAGGAGCTGGGGCTGATTAAGAACGAGCTTGAGAAAAAAGTGGATCAAAAGACAAAGCAGCTCAAACAACTGAACCTCAACCTCCTTGAAACCGGAGAAAATGAGCGCAAGGCCATTGCATCGGATCTCCATGACAGCGTCGCCCAGACCCTGGCGCTGAGTATCGGTAAACTGAAGAATCTGAAGGAGGAATCGTTGCCGGTACAGCAGGATCAGATATCAGAGATCGAAGCCCGGCTGGGACAGGCCATTCAGGAAATCCGGCTGGTTATTTATCAACTGCGGCCCCCGGTGCTGGATGACTTTGAAATCGATGTGGCATTGGCGCAACTGATCAAAGGGTATCAGCAGAACGGGACCTGCCGCATGACCTTTTTAGACAAAACAGATACAAGGGTGGATACCTCACAGACGACCCGGCTGGTGGTGTACCGTGTCACCAATGAGCTGATTGTGAATGTTTTGAAACATGCCCGGGCCGAATCGGCCGTGGTGGAACTTACCAATGACGGGACGGAGATCTGTGTTAAGGTTGAGGACGATGGTATTGGTTTCGACTGGCAGCGTGTTCAGAAAACCAAGCTTTCAGCCCTGGGATTGATCAGCGTATCAGAGCGGATTAAAAACGCGGGGGGCGCATTCGGTGTGTTTTCCCGGCCGGGCCGGGGGAGCAGAGTTTTATTTTCACTGCCCTTCCGATCGGATGGCGGGGGATAACCAGACACCTCAATCGATAAAGGTTAATCCTTTTTTGAGGGCATATTTGGTCAGTTGGGCCACGGTTCGGATGCCAAGTTTATCCATGATGCTTTTCCGGTGTTTTTCAACCGTACGGTTACTGATGCAGAGAATATCGGCGATTTCAACATTCGTATTGCCTTCGGATATCAGTTTCAGGATCTGGGATTCCCGCCGGGTCAGCTCTTTCCCCCGGCCCGGTGGCGTGATATCCGGATTGACTGCGGTGTCCAGCACAATATCAATGACCTCATCACAAATATAGGCCTTGTGGGAAGAGACCCGCTGGATGGCCTTGTACAATTCCCTGGCCGAGCAGGTTTTGGTCAGAAACCCCGACGCCCCCGCCTTCATCATGCCCATGACGTATACCTTTTCCGTGTGCATGGTCAGGGCCAGGATTTTAGCCTCCGGTGTTTCGGCCAGGATCTGGCGGGTGGCCTCCATACCGTTCAGATCCGGGAGGTTGATATCCATAATGATGACATCGGGTTTCAGTTCTGCGGCCATACGAACGGCGTCCAGCCCGTTTCCGGCCTGGTGGATATCAGAAATATCCGTGAACTGCGACAGATTTGATTTAAGACCTTCGCGCATTAATCGATGGTCGTCTACGATTAACACAGAGGTCTCACTTTTTTGATGCATAAGAGTATCTCTAAAGGGTTATCGTCGGGATATGGTTACGTATATCGTAATTGGGATGGATTGTAAATCATGAATAATGTTGGAAAATAAAAAATCGCGGAGGAAATTCCAACGCCTTAATTCACGGGCCTTAGGTGGATGCCCCGCCAATCTTCAGGGTCTCCCGGCAGAATCGTATGCTCCGTTTCACCGTATCCAGTTCCTGCCGGAGGGCTTCATCCTTGTCCTTCAGGCTGAAGCCCATTTCGGTTTCGATATTGATCCGGTTGGATCTGGAACGGGTCCTGAGAATTTCGTAGGCCTTGACCATATCGATGTCCCCTTCGCCCACGGCCGTACCCGACACCTTAAACCCGTCCCGGGTGAAATCAATCCTGTCGTCCCGGAAGTGATTGGTAAACGCCACCGGGGCGAGATTTTCAATGGCCGCCATGGGATCTTCGGTCATATGCCAGGGATTCATGGTATCGATGCAGGCCCCCACGTGGGAATGGTCTGCCTGTTCGATGACCCACAACACTTCCTGGGAGAAACTGTCGCAGTGGTTTTCCAGTGCCAGATGAATGCCTAAATCTTCCGCTTCGGGCGCCGCCCTGCGCAGACGTGACGCCGTT
>JAKSBB010000627.1 GCA_022361315.1 Desulfobacterales bacterium | reverse complement strand
TATGCTCAAAACAGATCATTGCGGGGTTTATATTCCGAAGAGGAATTTCCCAATATCTGGAAAGAAAATGCCGGGGGTGTTTACCAAGAACATACGGACGGTAAGCTTTCCTTTAAGCAGCGGCAGAGGGAAGGCGTTAAAGCCATTTTCAAAAATACTTCCGGTGAAAGTGAAATTGACGCCATATTGAATGACTACCTTGCCGTCTACGAGGAAAACTGGCAGCTCTACTATGATGTGCTCCCTATGCTTGCGAAATACAAAGATGTACCCAAGGGGATTATTTCAAACGGCGATACGGTGCAGCAGCGACTCAAGCTCTCTAAAACTGGTATCGACAAATACTTTGAAACCATAATCATCTCCGGGGATGTGGGCATATGTAAGCCTGATCTGAGGATCTTTCTGAACGCTGCCGAACAGGCGGGTATGGAAGTCTCCCAATGCTGGTATGTGGGTGATAAGATATTAACCGGGGCAAAAGCAGCTATGGATGCGGGTATGACTGGAATCTGGCTTAATAGAACCCTGGCCGGCAAAGATGTAAAAGTACCGGAGATCATCTCATTAAATGATTTGATTTACAGCACCCCATAGGTAGGGTGCTTGCCATCCGATAAAGTGACATGTAAGGAGTGATGCCATGCTGTCTTTTCAGTTGTCTGACGAACAGAAAAGAATTCGGGAAAGTGCACGGGACTTCGCACGTAAAGAGATACTTCCCATTGCCTGGGAATACGATCAAAAAGACGAACTGCCCACAACTGTCCTGAAAAAAGCCTTTGATGCCGGGTTGATGAATACAGACATCCCGAAAGCTTTCGGGGGAAAAGGGCATGGCATTGTGGAAGCGTCCATCATCACCGAAGAGCTGGCTGCGGCCTGCCCGGGTATCGCCACGTCGGTGTTTGACAACTCCCTGGGTATGGAGCCGATTATACTGTCGGACAATGACGCCGCTAAAAAGAAATACCTGTCCGCAATACTCAATGAGGGCAAATTTATCTGTTTTGCCACCTCCGAGGCGATTCTGGGGTCTGATGTGGCAGGTATCCGCTGCCGGGCGGAAAAAACAGGGGGGGACTATATTCTCAACGGCAGTAAATTCTGGATAACCAATGCGGGAATTGCCGATTATATGACGGTGTTCGCCACGGTGGACCCGTCAAAAAAACATGACGGTATCGCCGCTTTTGTGGTGGAAAGAGAGTGGGAAGGGGTGAGCACCGGTGCGCATATTCCCAAACTCGGCCAGCGGGGCTCCAACACGGCTGCCCTGTCATTTAAAAATGTCCGTGTTCCGGCCAAAAACGTGATTGCCGAGCCCGGCAAGGGATTTGTGCTGGCCATGAGAACTTTTGCGCGGACCCGGCCGGTGATCGGTGCCTTTGCCGTGGGAGCTGCCAGATCCGCCATGGAATTCGCCATTGACTATGTGAAAAAACGGAAGGCCTTCGGCACAAAAATCGCCAATTTCCAGGCGCTTCAGTTTAAAATCGCAGAAATGTTCCAAAAGGTGGAAACCTCACGCCTTTTGGTACGTAAAGCATCCTGGGAGGCGGATAACCTGCCCGACGGAACCATCTCCGCCTCCGTGGCTAAGATGTATGCCACGGAGGCTGCCTGGGAGGTGGCTGACGAGGCCTTACAGATTTTCGGCGGGTTCGGGTATACCCGGATGTTCCCCATTGAAAAGCTTCTTCGCGATATCCGCCTGTTCCGTATTTACGAAGGCACCAGTGAGATCCAGCGGGTGATCCTGTCCGGACATGCCCTGAACGGTTATTCGCCGGTGATGCCGGCCCTGGCAGATTTGCCGCTGCCGGGGGAAAGGACTGAAGGTTCCGGCAACGGTACCTGGCGATGCCGGATGTGCGGCCATGTTCACCATGGTGATACGCCACCCGAGGTATGCCCCTTGTGCCTGTTTCCCGATACCGCGTTTGAGGAAAAAATTTCCGGATAATGATGCACGCCCAAAATTGATTTTCTCTTAAAATGGTCTGATTGCCGGTGGCTGCAGCCGGTACCTTGCCCATATCCCTTCGGGTAAATTCTGCTTTTGAATTGGCCTGATTTGGGGTATTATATGCCCTATCGTTTGTACGCAGGATTAATTTAAAATCGCATTTGTTTGACGTTTAGTTGAGAAAAGTTGCGCCTTACGGCATCGGGGATATGCTTTTTATGGACTTCGTCCCGGAACGAAGACCAGGGAAAGCGCGACGCCGGATCGTACCGCTATTTGATTGTATTTCCCTGGAAACGAAAAGGAAGGTAAATGAAAAATTTGAAGCTTTGGTTAAAAATGGCCCTTGGATTTGGTGTTGTGATTGTTCTGATGATCGGTGGCGGTATCATTGCCTTCAACACGGCAACGACACTGGCAGGTCTGACGGAAAAACTCTATCGTCATCCCTTTGCCGTGGGGACAAGTATTCGGGATATTCAGATTGAGTTGGTGGCAATTCACCGCTCCATGAAAGATGTGGCCATGTCCGAAACCCTTGAACAGATGGAGGTAAACCGGGCCAAAGTCGATGAAAACGCCAAAAAAGCCATGTCCTTTTTTGCCCTGTTGAATGAACGGTTTCTGGGGGACAAAAAGGATATTCGGGCAGCGGAAAAGCTGTTTCGGGACTGGGAACCCATTCGTAACAAAGTCATTGCCCAGCGGAAAATTCAAATTGAAAATAACGCCAATGAAATCACCAGAACCGAAGGGGCGCCCCATGTGGCCAAGATCATGAACGCCTTGAACGGGTTGATTGAATTTGCCGGGGGCAAAGCGGCTGAATTTAACGATAAGGCCAGGCAGCAGGGCGCCGGTGCCGACGCGGCTGTCCTGGTGGATAAGTTTTATCGCCATCCCTTTACCGTGGCCACCACAGCCGTTCAGATCAAGGCGGATGCCATGATGATTCTGAAAGATATGAAGGATTTGTCCGTGGCGCCGGACCCGGAAACCGTTAAAGAGCTGGCCGCCCATGTGGACGGGCAGGCTGCCCAAACCCTGGCACAATTCGAACTGCTGAAAGAACGTTTTTTGGGAGATAAATCCCAGATTCTGGCTGCGGAAACCTTATTCCGGGACTGGAAACAGATTCGGGACAAGGTGATCGCCATGCGGCTGGCCCAGGTGGAGGCCAACCCCAGGGAGATCACCATTAGAGAAGGGGCACCCCATCTGAAAAAACTCATTGATGTGTTGGACAAGATCCAGACATTTGCAGACAACAAGGCGGAGGAGTTCCATGAAAACGCAGGGAAACAGGCCGCATCGTCCAACAGTCTTATCATAGGCCTTTTTATTGCCGCCACCATTATTGGGTTGCTGGCAGCATTCGTGGTTACCCGGGGGATTACCGAACCCATGAAAGAAGCTGTGCATGTGGCGGAAGGTTTGGCTGACAATGATCTTACGGTACGTACCACCCACGAGAGCCGGGATGAAACCGGGCAATTGCTCAAATCCATGGAAAAGATGGTGGGAAACCTGTCCGCAACTATAAGCGCGAACATAGAAGCGTCCGGATCCCTTGCCGACGGGGCGTCCCAGCAGGCATCCGCTCTGGAGGAGACTGCGTCCTCTCTGGAGGAAATGTCCTCCATGACCAAACAGAATGCCACAAATGCCACCGAAGCCAACCGGCTGATGGAAGAGGCCAATCAAACCATAGACGAGGCCAACCGCTCCATGGAAAATCTCACCACATCCATGGCGGATATTACGAAGGCCAGTGAAGAAACCTCCAAGATTATCAAAACCATCGACGAAATCGCATTTCAGACCAACCTGCTGGCATTGAACGCTGCCGTAGAGGCGGCCAGGGCCGGAGAGGCCGGTGCCGGGTTCGCCGTGGTTGCCGACGAAGTCCGGAATCTGGCCATGCGGGCGGCGGATGCTGCCAAGGATACAGCCTCTCTTATTGAGGGAACCGTGAAAAAAGTATCCGACGGATCAGCAATTGTTGACCAGACCAACCTGGCGTTTGGTGAGGTGGCAACCCGGGTCAACAGGGGGGCTGAACTGATCACGGAGATAACGGCCGCATCCAATGAGCAATCCCAGGGTATAGATCAGATCACCACCTCCATGTCTGAGATGGATAAGGTCACCCAGCAAACCGCTGCCGGTGCGGAAGAGATGGCCTCGTCCATGGCCCTGTTTAGGGTCGATACAGGATCTGTTTCACGGGCGTCTCGTCTGGTGGCACCAAAGGATGCGGAATCCCTCCCCAAATCTGAGAAAAAGGGGATTGAAATGCGGCCTGATCAGGTGCTTCCTGTGGACGAAGACGATGAGTTTAAGGATTTTTAAAGCATAAGGAAGGTGATATGGGTGAGGCTGAACGAGAATTCAACTGGCATCCCGGTACGCTTCTGGAGATGTCCGGGTATTATTGGAAAACCTGCACCCTGCATGCCGGGGTGAAGCTGGATATTTTTTCCACTATAGGGTCGAAGTCCCTGACCTGTGATCAGGTGAATGCCGAATTGAACTGTGACAGAGAAGGGCTTTACCGACTCCTCAATGCGTTGACTGCCCTGAAGCTGCTCACAAAGGAAGACGAGCAGTTCACCAATACCGAAGCCGCCACCCTCTTTTTATCCCGGTCATCACCACAGTATATCGGCTTTATGATCATGCATCACCATCACCTGATGGCATCCTGGCATAACATGGACCAGGCCGTGAAAAAGGGCGGACCGGTTCGGGGAAAGACTTCAGTTTCCTCAGATGAATGGCGGGAAAGCTTTTTGATGGGGATGTTCAATATCGGTATGGCAGTGGCCCCGGGCCTGTCCAGAGAACTGGATCTGTCGGACTGTAAGTCGTTTCTGGATCTGGGGGGCGGTCCCGGTACCTTTGCCATACATTTCTGTCTGGCAAACCCGGGCATGACGGCTTCCGTCTATGATCTGCCCACCACAGCACCCTTTGCCCGTAAGACCATGGCCCGCTTCAAGGTTGAAGATCGCATCGATTTCATACCGGGAGATTATACGGAAGAGGAGTTCCCTTATCCCGGTAAATACGATGCCGTCTGGCTATCCCATATCCTTCACGGCGAGAACCCCGAAACTGCGAAAGACGTGGTCAGAAAGGCGGTGTCTGCATTAAAGCCGGGGGGGCGAATTTTGATTCACGAGTTCATCCTTACGGAAAATATGGATGCGCCCCTGTTTCCCGCCCTGTTTTCAATCAACATGTATCTGGGTACTGTAGGGGGGCAGTCATACAACCAGTCGCAACTGACCGATATGCTTGAGGCCTGCGGCGTGGGGCAGATCACGCGTCACCCCTTTGTGGGCCCGACGGAGTCGGGAATCCTGATGGGAAGGCTGGAAGGATAAGGCAGGCCGGATATACGGCCTGCCTGAAGTTTATTTTTTCCTTCTGCCAAGACCTGCGAGGCCAAGAATACCAACGGCGAAAAGAGCCATCGTGGAAGGTTCGGGTACCGGTGCATGATCCAGGGAGACATTGTCTATAAATCCCCCCAGGGTATTGCTTTTGTTCGGATCGCCTGATGGGTAATTGCCGAATGCTTCAAAATACACCGTGTAATCGTCGTCCGATTCAATTTCAAAGAGGGTCGAATACAGCACCCAGTCATTATAATTGCTGAGATCCTGGGCCAGATCAACCTGTGAGGATTGGGGAACGGCGCCTTCTATGCCGTAGTAAATGCCGTTATCGTTTTCATCCGTGGTCCTGGCTCTGTACCAGAAATCCAGGGTATAGAACCCTTCGGTCAAAAATACGGACTGTCCGATCCGGGTGTTGCTGTTGGACGCACCACCGCTGTCCAGTTCCACATACTGCATGCCGTCCTGGGCCGGGACGATGGTATTTCTCTGGATTTCGATTCCGGGGCCATCGAGTACTTCCCAGGCACCTGCACCGTCATTGAAAATCTGCCAGCTTGATCCGCCCAGTGCGGGTGTTTCAAAACTGCCGTCTTCTAAAAGCGTTGCACTTGCGGTTGAGGTTATGACTGTCATTGCAAGTATCAGGAACAGGCGTGCGATTAGGTTTTTCATTCAGGGATTCTCCTTGTATTATATGCCGAACCGGCTACGTTAAGATATATTTCGCATATGATACGGATCAATTTGTTTCCGGCTACCATATCACAACAGATAAAATATGCACTATACTTTTTTGTACGCTTTGTCTCTGAATCAGGAAATCAGCATGCGCAATTCCTCTGTTGAGAACGGTGTATCCTTGAATTCTCCGTGATCAAGAACGGTCTCACCGACCCGTCTTTTTCTTTCCTTTAACCGGTTGACCTTTTCCTCCACTGAATCTTTCGTAATAAACCTGTAAACGGTGACCGGATTTTCCTGGCCGATTCTATAACTTCTGTCGATGGCCTGGTTTTCCACCGCCGGATTCCACCACGGGTCCAGAAGGAAGACATAACCGGCTTCGGTGAGGTTCAGGCCGACACCACCGGCCTTCAGTGATATGAGGAATACGCAGGGCGCGTCGGATCGCTTGAACCGTTGAACCACCTTTTCTCTCTGCCGGGTTGAACCGTAGAGCTCGTAGTATGGCATTCCTCGTGTTTCCAATTCCTGCTTCACCAGGTCAAGCAGGGAAACAAACTGGGAGAATATGAGTATTTTATGGCCGCCCTCCAGGATATTTGCTGCGGTTTCAATCATGGCATCGAACTTTCCGCTCGATCCCCTGTAAACATCAGCTCCCGAAACCAGGGCAGGGTGGCAGGCCGCCTGTCTCAGCCGTAAAAGTAGGGTGAGGAGCTGGATGGGCTGATTGTCCCCAGTGAGCCAGTCCCGGGCCCGGTTCATTAGGTCGTCGTAGTATTGCCTTTGTTCCTCGTTGAACCCGCAGAACTGAGTGATTTCAGTCTTCTTGGGAAGTTCTGTGCAAACCTGAGATTTCATCCGCCTCAGAATAAACGGGGCCGTGAGGCTGCCGAGCAGGTTCAGGGCGTCTGTGGATTGCCGGGCGTAGGTGTCCTGAAATGAGGTTTTATCTCCTAAAAAGCCGGGCATCAGGAAATCAAACAGGCTCCACAGGTCCAGGGGGCGGTTTTCTATGGGGGTTCCCGTCAATGCCAGGCGGTTTGATGCATTCAGTCTGCGTACGGACTTTGATATTTGGGCATCCGGGTTTTTTACGGCCTGGGCTTCGTCCAGAATAAGCAGGTCCCAGGAGATTCGACGCAATGCATCAATGTCCCGCCGGACAATGCCGTAGGAGGTAATTACCAGATCCGACGTCGGACACCCGGAAAAGTGCTTGTCCCTGGCAGGACCTGTGTGGATGGTTGTACTCAGGGATGGGGCAAATCTCTTTATTTCGGACTCCCAGTTCCAAATGAGTGTTTTGGGAACAATTAACAAGGTGGTGGACATTGATTTTGATTGGCGTCCCTTTTCTTTCAAATGAAGCAGGAGTGCCAGCACCTGGATGGTCTTGCCAAGCCCCATATCATCGGCCAGGATACCACCGAAACCATGTTGTATAAGGCCCGTAAGCCAGGCGTATCCGATTTTCTGGTAAGGCCTCAATCTTGCCTCTAAGGTTGCCAGGACAGGTGGATGACCGGTGGCATCCTGCATCTTATTGAGGAAGGAAATATACGCGTGATATACCTCATCTCCGGGGAGTCTTTCTGCTTTTCCGTCTTTGTTTTGAAACACCGCTGCAAGGAATGAAAAATCCCAGTGTTCGAACCGGATGTCGTCATCCCTGAAATCCCCCCGGAGAGACAGACGGTCAAGTTCCCGGGAAAGCCTGCCCGGTATGAATGCACAGGCGCCATTGGGAAGATCAAACCAGGGCTGTTCACTCAGGTAAGCATCCAGAAGGTTTTCCGGGTCGGTTTTTTTCCCGCCGGAATGGACAATACCGTCAACTGAGATCGCGTGCTCCCCTGTGGT
>JAKSBB010000290.1 GCA_022361315.1 Desulfobacterales bacterium | reverse complement strand
TTCTGCCATGGGCATGGTTTGTGACGTCTGCAGAAGTGTCATGAACCGCTGCATGCCGAACCGAAGCCCTTTGTCTCCGCCCAATTGATCCCAGAACCCGTCTGTTGCCAGGTAAAACTGAAATCCTTCCTCAATGGGCAGACGATGATTGGTGTACACGTAATCCGGATCGGATGACTGGTATCCGATGCTCTGCCGGTCTCCGCGGATACGGTGAAGCTCTCCCTCGTCCGAGTAAATCAATGGAAGGCCGGCACCGGCAAAGGTCAGGGACCGTTCTTCCAGATCTATGAAGCAAACTGCTGCATCCAGTCCGTCATCGGCGATGGTCTGGTCCCGGTCTCTCCCTAAAGAAGATCGTACTTCCCGGTTGAGCTGTGCCAGCAGTTTTGCCGGATCTCCGGGTGATGAAGACCGGACAAGCCGTTTCAGCAGGGATGAGGCAATCATGCTCACAAATGCCCCCGGAACCCCGTGTCCCGTGCAGTCCATGGCTGCCACCAGGACACCGTTTTCCATGTGCTCAATGTTATAGATATCACCGCCCACAAGATCCCTGGGCTGCCAGAGTACAAAATGGTCGTTGAAAAAGAGTGAAAAGTCTTCGGGATTGGGCAGTAGAGATGTCTGAATCCGCCTGGCATAAGAAATACTGTCCGTCACCTTCCGGTTGCTGATCTCTACTTTTTCAAGGGCCTGATGAAGTTCTTCCGTCCGTTCGGATACCCGTTCTTCAAGGGTCTGGTTGTACTGTTCAAGATCCTGGTAGAGCCGGGCATTTTCCAGGGAGACCGCTGTCTGGGCTGCAAGAATTTTTAACAGTTCCAGCCGGTCCGGGGTGAAGGCACCCACCGTGAGGTTATTTTCCAGATAGAAGATGCCGCTGAGTTCGCCTTTGCTCAGAATCGGGGCGCAAAGAACGGACTTCGGGCGGAACACATCAATGTAAGGATCTTCGGTGAAGCGGCCCTGCTCGGCTGCGTTGTCTATAACGATATTCTCTTTGGTCCTGGCCACGTATGAGATCAGGGACAGCGGCAGGTTATCCTCATCCTTTTCCGGCAGAAATGAATACTCACTGGACTCCCGGATATCGTCTGCTGCGGCAATGTTCAGCTCCCCGTTTTCGTTTAGCAGGATGATTCCCTTTTCCGCACCGGCGTTTTCCACCAGGGTACGGATCATTTTTTCAAGAAGGGTGTCAAAGACAATTTCCTGGGAAATGGCCCGGGATGCCTTCAGAACGCTGTTCAGGTCCAGGGTCATATGGGCATTGTCACGGGTCATGGTGGTCATGGCCGTGGATGTGGTGCGTTCCCTGGTCATGGCAACGGGTTTGGAAAGAAGTGCCGGGTACTTTGCCTCCAGATCGTCTGCCTTTGCTACAGCCCCCCATTGGCGGAACTTGTACCAGGCTTCCGTCATATAGAGCCCGGCGAATTTTTCTTTTCCCTGTGCCAGCCAGAAATGGGCGGCGCACTCGTTGGCGATGGCCGCATTATTCACAAAGCCGCTGTTCTCAGCGGATGCTATGGCCTGATCATACCGTTCCGATGCCAGGTCATTATCTCCGGTTACCCGGGCTTTCTCCGCTTCGATCAGCAGAATTTTATGGGAATGGTTGGCATCACAGGCCCCCACCCATACCTTCATTTTTTCAAGGAAGGCGTCTACCTGGTTTAGGTAGGCCTCACGGTCCGACTCGTCAGCTACCGGGTAGCATTTGAGCAGATTCAGGCTGGTGAAAAAATAAATCTGCGGAATCACCACCTGGCCGGGACGTGTGGCCGCAATCCCTTCAGCCTGCTGCCATAGTGACAATGCCTCTTCATGGTGTTCATAAAGATACAGGGTCTCCAATTTCGCACAATACCACCAGCACATGGTCAACGGGTTGTCCGAATGGGTCTCTTTGTGGGTGGTTTCGTCGAAATGTTCCCAATCCAGGGACGTCAGGTCTTTGGTTTTTCCCCGGAGGTTAAGAAGCTGCCCCACCACCGGGTCTGAGTACGGCAGGCTGGAGGGACTGATCTTCCGGATGATCCGGTCATATTTCAGGGTATCCTCAAGCAGCTCTTCCAGGGGACGGCTGCCGGTGACAAATTGGTGAAGGACCAAAAAGATCAGGGCATAACTGGCATAACAGAATTCTCCGGACTGCATGCCGTAGTCGTAGGCCTTCCGGTACTCGTCCAGGCGGTTCTGTATAGGCTGTTTCCAGTGATTGACCAGGTTGTAGAAGATACAGTAGACCTGGCAGCGGATGACGAGGTTATCGTACCGTTCACTCAGACTGAGGGCCATTCTGCCGGACTGGTATCCCAGGTCATAATCTCCAAGGAAAGCGGATACCAGAAGCCCGTAATTTACATATGCCATGGCGGAGAGTTCTGAGTTACCGTGTTCCAGGGAAAGGGTGGTCATCTTGGCGCATACCCAGGCCATGAGATTGGGTTTGTCCCCGAATACATAAACGGTGATCCACATGACGGAGAGGATGTTCATCATGGCCTTGGCCGCCTCATCCGTCATTTCCGGTGCATCCACCAGATCTTCAAAACTGCGGTCCCCCAATAGTTCCGGCACCCGTCCCAGCTCGGCACCCAGAAAACCTTCCAGGTCGGCATCGTTGTCGGAGGGAATATCAAGACCCAGAAGGGATAGGCCTGACAACTGGGCATTAAGCGCGTCCTGAAGCCGGCCCTGGAGATGGTATTGTACCATCTGGACGCTCAGAACACGGACCTTGTCCATGGCGGAAGCTGCATGATCTGAAAGGATCTGGTAGAGATCTTCCGCGCCTTGAAAGTCTCCGGATAAATAAAGCACTTCGGCCAGGGAAAGCTGGGCGTTAAACATGAGGTCGTAGTTTGCATCCCAGCCGGCATCTCCTAAAAGCTGCGCCACGTGGGAGAAATGTTCGGCCGCCATGGTATAGGCTGTGCCTTTCTGGGCACGGGCCCCTGCCTCGGCGTTGAGTTCCGCAAGTTTGAGACGCTGGTCCGGAACCGTGATGAGATCGATTCCCTTGTTCAACTGCCCCGTGATATCAAAGATTTGCTGTGATAGTTTTTCGGGCGGGGTGTTCTCCAGCATTAACCAGCCGATTTTCAGATGCAGCGGATGTTTGTCGCTGTCGTCGATGAGGCTGTAAGCTGCCTGGTGAATGCGGTCATGTCTGAATCTTGCCGTTCCCAGATCTATGTTTTCAAAGGCTTCCGGATCATTTACGGAGAGTTCTCTGATCCGGTCAAAATCGGTGGAGGACACCAGGAGACCTGCCTGAACGGCTTTCCAGAGGGCCTGGATGGTATCGGCTTTGGAACGGGTGGATGTCTGGGTGAGGGTGGCCAGGTCCACCTCATTGCCGATGCAGGCGGCCAGTTTCAGAACGTCCTGGGTGTCTTGGGGCAGATCCATGATCTGGCCGGCAAGCAGATCCACCACATTATCGGTAATATGCTCATCCCTGATCCGGTGGATGTCCCACTGCCAGTCGCCGTTGTCGTCCGTGCGGAGCAGGTGTTTCCGGAAAAGGGTTTTCAGGAATTCATTGATAAAGAAGGGGTTCCCACCTGTTTTTTCGGTAATAACCTCAGCCAGGGGGGTTACGGTATCCGCATCATGGAAAACCGATTCGCAGACCAGCCGGTTGATGTCTGCCTGGGCCAGAGGTGCCAGAGTCAGGCGGTTGACCGGGCGAAGTTTTTCGATCTCGTGCAGTGAGACGGACAGGGGATGGCTTTCGTCCACCTCATGGTCACGGTAAGCCCCCACCAGCATGAAGTTCTTGCTGTCCGGGTCGGTGATCAGGGTTTTGATCAGATCCAGGGAGGCCGGATCCACCCATTGAAGATCATCCAGAAACAGTACAAGGGGATGCGCCCGGTCTGCAAACACGGAAATGAAATTTCGAAATACCATGTTAAACCGGTTCTGGGATTCCGTGGGACCAAGTTCCGGTACGGGGGACTGTGGACCGGTAATCAGCTCCAGTTCCGGAATAACGTCCACAAGAATCTGTCCGTTGTTGCCGATCTTATGGAGAATTTTATCTTTCCATGCAGCAATGTCGTCATCGGATTGGGTCAGGCATTGTTTAATCAGGCTGCGCAATGCGTTGATGATGGCACTAAAGGGGACGGAACGCTGATACTGGTCGTATTTGCCTGTGCTGAAATAGGCACGCCTGCGGGTAATGGGGCCCCTGATTTCATTGACCAATGCGGATTTTCCGATACCGGAATACCCCGTGATTAAAAGCATCTGGCTGTCGCCGTCCACAGCGGTCTCAAAGCTGCGGATCAGGGTCTGTACCTCAGTTTCCCTGCCGTAGAGTTTTTGGGGGATTCTAAGTCCGTAGAACTTGTCCTGCTCACCGATGGTGAATGTGGGGATTTGCCGGGATTCGGACCAGGCGTCCTTGCACTTTTCCAGGTCGGCTTTGAGCCCGTGGGCACTCTGATACCGGTCTTCCGGGGTTTTGGCCATCAGCTTGAGAACAATATCCGACAGAATGTCCGGAATACCGGGATTCAACCGGGAGGGCAGAATTGGCGGCCGGGCAATATGACAGTGAACCATTTCCAGAGGGTTATCCCCCTCAAAAGGCACCCTTCCCGTGAGCAGTTCGTAAAAGGTCACACCCAGGGAGTACAGGTCTGTTCTGAAATCCATGCCGCGGTTCATACGACCGGTCTGCTCGGGTGACATATACGCAAGGGTCCCCTCCAGAGCGTTGAGACTGAGTCCGGCCAGGGATTCCCTGGGCAGCACCGTGGAGATACCGAAATCGATGAGTTTGACGACCCCGGTTTCGGGATGCCGTATGATATTGGATGGATTAATATCCTTGTGTATTATTTCCCGGCGGTGGATGTACCCCAGAATGTCCGCCAATTGGCAGGCGATGGAAAAGAAATGTTCCAGATTACCGCTTACTTCAGGTATCATCAGGGAAAGGGCCTGCCCGCCGAAATCTTCAATGGCAAGGGCCTGGAGATTCTGATGCCTCTCCAGCCCGATGGCCCGGATAACCCCTTCGCTGTCCAGCTTGGAGAGGATGGTGTGCTCCCACTTGAACCTGGAAATGTCGTCAGGCAGGGGATACTCTTTTTTCAGGAGTTTCAGGATCACCGGCAGCTTGTCTTTGTCACGCACGGCACGCCAGATCAATGAATTGGTTCCCTCGTAAAGCTGGGTTGTCATGGTGTAGCCTGGAAATGACAACATGGGTCGGTTCTCCTTAACTAATTTTGGGGTATTACAATACGTTGTTTATGCGTTCACATCCACTTTCAGATCAAGGCGTTCGGCCAATTGCCGGATGGCCGCCAGCACTTCATCCCAATCATACTCATCAAAGGCTTCTGCCATTTTCTGGACCTCGGGCTCTCCGCCCAGTGCGGCTGACAATTCTTCCATGACCCTGCCGGCTTCGGAAATGTCCTCTCCCATGAGAATGGCCATATTATTGAGCAACGGCGTGATTTCCCGGTTGAGTAATTCGGGGTCTGCATCCTCGGACAGGAGGGATTCCGCACCATCGGCCGCTTCTTTTTCCTGTGCCTTGAGTGTGGAAAGCGCCTCCAGTACTTTGCCCAGTTTGTGGGTGAGCCGGTTTATAAGGAAATCCACCTGATCCGATTCCCCATTGAGAATCGCCTCCTCCAGCGCAGCCGAACACTGGTATACATCGGTGGCGCCAATATTACCGGACACGCCTTTGAGGGTATGGGCAGCCCGGGCCGCATCCTGGATGGTACCTCCGGCAATGGCCTCCTGAATTTCCTGAACGGTGTTACGGTTGTGATCAAAAAATTTGATCAGGATTTTTTTATACACGTTCCGGTTGTTTCCCACTGCCTGAAGACCGGCTTCCAGGTTCAGTCCCGGGATGTAATCCGGCAGATCCAAATCCGTATCCACAGGGGGGGATTCTTGGGGGGGCAGGGGTGAGATTTCTCTGATGCCGGGCTGAATCCAGGTGGCGACGATTTTTGCCAGGATCTTGAGATTGATCGGCTTGGTCATGTAGTCGTTCATTCCGGATTCCAGGCATTTTTCCCGGTCTCCCACCAGGGCGTTGGCTGTCATGGCGACGATGGGGAGCTGGGGGGAAGGGAGCACCGTAAACGGAGACACATTTTCCGAACTCTGGGCGGCGGCAATCAGTTTTTCCTCAAGGCGCCGGATCAGGCGGGTGGTCTGGTAACCGTCCATATCCGGCATTTGTACATCCATGAAAACCAGGTCAAATTGCCGGTCCTGGACCAGGGTAAGTGCTTCCAGACCTGAACTGGCAAGGGATACGTTAAAACCTGCCTGGGCCAGAAGTTCTCCGGCAACCTGTTGGTTGATATCGTTGTCTTCCACCAGCAGGACCTCCGCGCCCCGAATGTTATCGGGGATGTCATCCTGGCGGGGTTTGGGGGGCATCTGTCTGGTGTTGTTGGTCTGGGAGGTATCAAATACCGAATTAATTTTGCTGTACAGAAGGGCTGCGGTAACCGGCTTGATAAGAAATCCGTCAATATCAACTTTTTTCGCCTTCTGGCGGACCTCGTCCCTGCCGTAGGCTGTGACCAGGAAAATCACCGGCTGGTGCTCAATACCTAAATCTTTCCGGATATGGTTGATGGCTTCAAGACCGTCCGTTCCCGGCATTTTCCAGTCCATGAGAACCATATCAAAGGGGGTTTCCCTGTCAGCAATGATCAGGTCTGAAAAGGCTTCGTTTGCCGAGGCCGCCTGGTATACCATGGCATGGTCCGACAGCATGGCATCCAGAATCTCTCTGGATTTCGGATTGTCGTCCACCACAAGTACCTTAAGCCCTTCAACACCCGGGGTCAGGCGGGGGAGGCCTTCATCTGCCTCGGCCTGGACGCCGAAGCTGGCCGTGAACCAGAAGGTGCTGCCCTTGCCGGATTCACTGTCAACACCGATGGTGCCGTTCATCATTTCCGCCAGGCTTTTGCTGATGTTCAGACCAAGGCCGGTTCCCCCGTATTTACGGGTGGTGGACTGATCCGCCTGGGTAAATGACTTGAAGAGGTTGGCCCTTTGCTCGTCTGTCATACCGATACCCGTGTCCTGAATGGAAAATTTCAGGGAGACTTTATCTGTATCGGAAGATGTCGGTGTCGGGCATTCCACCCGCACCAGGATTTCTCCCTTTTCAGTGAATTTTACGGCATTGGTGGTGAGGTTGATAAGGATCTGTCCCAGCCTTAAGGGATCTCCCCTCAAGACGGTCGGCACCTCCGGTGCGACGTTAAAGAGGAGCTCAAGCCCTTTTTCCTCTGCTTTGACAGCGATCAGGTTGGTCAGATTTTCCAGCACCTCGTTCAGATCAAAGTCAATGGTCTCCAGTTCCAGTTTTCCCACTTCAATCTTTGAGATGTCGAGAATATCGTTTATGATCCCCAGCAATGAATTGGCCGAGGACTCAATTTTGGCGAGATAGTCGTGCTGCTGGCGGGTGAGGCTGGTGCGAAGGGTCAGCTCGGTGAGACCGATGATGGCGTTCATGGGTGTCCGGATTTCGTGGCTCATGTTGGCCAGGAACTCACCTTTATATTTGGACGCCGCCTCTGCCGCGTCTTTGGCAACTTTCAGCTCCCGGTTCAACCGGTTCATCTGATTCTGTTGCCGGTCATTTACCCGGATGAGCTTTTTTTCTTCTTTGTATAGGCGCTGGTAGGAATCAAGCAGTTTTTCAAGGCCTTGCTTCAGTACAGGTCCGTCCGTATCTCCGGAAGACAGAAGTCCCGTGATTTCTGATATGATCGCTTCTTCGGCGTTGAAAATCGACCCGGCCAATTCAACTCTCTTTGGATTTGGGTACCAGGTTAAAGGGGAGGGCTTCCAGCCCTACGCCAAAATCTTCGCCTTCCTCCAGAGAATCCTGGTCATCGGGATCGTAATACCAGTTAATCAGCAGCGATTTCCCGGTGTTGAAATGGGTTTCCAGCAGGTGGAAAAGGTTCATAAACACCTTGGATGAACTGCTGTTGTAATAATTGAGATCCAGATGGACGTTCAGTTCACGGAAATCACTCTGTTCAATGAATTCAGTCAGCCAGGAAAAAATCGGCTGGTAAAAATTGTAGGTGTTTTCCGGGAATGAACTGCCCTTGATGGAGAGAACGAGGGTTTCCGGATCATAGCTGATTTCTGGCGTATCTTCTGTGCCTGTGATATTTAGGGGATTCATTATTTCCCTCTTTTTATATGACCGGTAATGGATATATACTGGTTATCTTCATCAATTGGATCAAACTCAAACTGGATTGGTTTACTCGTTCGTTTTGCCATTTCAATAAACCCAAGTCCGCCGATTTGATCGGGATCTTCAGGGTCCCGATTCAGTTGTTCAATATAATATTTTTTTATCTCGTCAGGTGTCAGTTTCTGCAGGTGGGACAGCTTGTCCCGGAGAATCGGCACCTGTTTTTTGCTTACCTTGTTGCCGCAGGTCACAAAATATCCGTTATTTCTCTGACCAAGGGCAAGAAATCCATTGCCCACAGACGGCTTTCCGCCTGACTTGTTGCCTGGCTTCTCGCCTGTTTTTCCAAATTGGGTGGAATCAATGGAATAGTACATGATATTTTGGGTGAGTTCAATGATGACCGTGATCAATCTTCGTAAAGTTGACGGATCGGCATTGAGCATCTCCCGTTTGATCTGCAGATTTTTGACGATATCCCGTAAAATATCCTGGGACAAGGGACCGGTGAAATAGAAGATAATGCCCTGGGATTCCAGGTACATCTGAATCTTGCTGCTGTTGGCTGGAATGATTTCCATCCCTCCCCCGCTGTTAGAATGTTCTCAAGACTGCCGGAAGCCCTGCAGGTTCATGGTGTATTCCGGCCATTCTGGCGAAAAATATCTGTAGTGTCAAGCCAATTCAAGTCTGTCCGAAGCCCCGCTAAAGCGGGACGATAATCATTCGTTGTTTTCAATCGTGAGAGGTGTCACGATTGATCTTTCGTTGATTTTTTATATTTGGGATACAACTCGTCCCGGCAGTCCGGACAGATGCCGTGGCTGAATGTCGCACCTGAACGCTCTGATATGTATGTTTCAACCTCTTCCCAATACCCCTGGTCGTCCCTGATTTTTTTACAGGCGGCGCAAATGGGGATCAGCCCGTTGAGGGTTTTTATCTCGTCAAGGGCATGTTTCAGATCGTTCATTGTGCGGCTCAATTTTACATGGGTATTTACCCTGGCCTTTACCGTGAGCGGATTAAAGGGTTTGGTGATATAGTCCACCGCACCTATCTTGAACGCATTGGCATCATCCATGGCCTCGGACACCGCTGTGATGAAGATCACTGGAATATGGGCTGTTGCGGGGTTATTTTTGATCCGGGTGCAGACATCGTATCCGTCCATGCCGGGCATGACAATGTCTAAAAGTACCAGATCAGGAAACGGTTTCTGGTCCAGCCGCTTCAGTGCCGCTTCTCCCGAGGTCAGGGGCATCAGCTGGTAGTCCTCTTTCAGCAATTCCACCAGAATACTGATGTTTTCCGGCTGATCTTCAACGATCATCACCCTGGGTTTCTGGATTGAAGACACGGATCCCTCCTCGGTCTCACGGCAGTTGATGCAGATGGTGCCTGCAACTCTATCTATATATTGCTCGTACAATGTCATGGTGAATGGCAGCCGGGTGTTTCAAATTTCAATTCCAGGTACGCCCAAAAATCGCACATGGAATCCGGGCCATTCGGCTCGGTATTAAACCCTGCCGGGGTCCCTTGTCCGTTGAAGGGCAAAGATCCCGGAAATACCGGCGCCAAAGTGGCTGACCAATAAGGCGAACAAAGTTAAGGTTACCATCAAACCGGATCGCAGACAAGAGCGAAGACTAGGTAAAATATATTAATTTTTTATTTTGGTGGGATGGCACAGGTTGCCCGGACATCGATCGATGTCAGATAGATGCCCGGGAAACCTGGAAGATGCAATGGGGACAGCAGTGGGTTATTCGGCACCGTAGGTGTCTAAATATGCCTCGATTTTTGATTTCATGGCGTCGTCCAGCACCACCCGCCCGTTGATTTCACGGTTGTGAAGAAATGCCATGATTTCCCTGATGGTGACGATGGCAAAGATGGGTATGCCGAGGGTGTCTGCCACCTCTTTGAGGGCGTTGTGATCTGTTTTCCCCTTCTCCTGGCGATTGACGCTGATGACGATGCCGGACACTTTGGGATTTTGGTTTGTTTTCAGAATCTCCAGGGATTCCCGGATGGCCTTTCCCGAGGTGATGACGTCATCCACGAGAATGAGCCGGGTATCTCCGGTCAGGCCCATGCCCACCACTGCACTTTTGTCGGCGTAGGTTTTGGCCTCTTTCCGGTTGAAGACGTACCCCTTGTCAATACCTTCGTCTGCCAGGGCGGCCGCCGCCGTGATGCACAGGGGGATTCCCTTGTACGCCGGACCGTAGATTCCGTCAAAATCGTCGCCGAAATGTTCCTGGATGGCCCGGGCGTAGTAAGTGCCCAGCCGTTTGATCTTCATACCGGTGTCAAACATGCCGGTGTTGATGAAGTAGGGGGCGAGCCTGCCGCTTTTGAGTTCAAATTCGCCGAATTTAAGGGCGTTGCATTCCACCAGAAATTCAATAAATTCTTCTTTGTAAGTCATGGTAATATCCTATTGGCATCGCCAGGACGCGTATTGGTCGAGGGCGACGGGTTGGCCTGATTTTAACAGGGCTGTGGTGTTAAAGTCTTCCATGGTTCTCAGGGTTTGGGAGCTGAATACGGGACCGTCCTTGCAGACCACCTGTTTGCCGCAGACACAGGCGCCGCAGACACCGAAGCCGCACCGCATATATCTTTCCAGGGAGACCTGGCAGGGGATGCTGTGCGTTTCGCAGATCTGAAATACCCGGTGCATCATGATTTCAGGACCGCAGGTGTATACCAGATCCAGACCGGGTTTACCCGTTTCTTTTCGGGTGCGGATTTCCTGCTCAAGGATATCGGTGACAAAGCCTTTGTGTCCCTGGCTGCCGTCATCGGTGCAGATCTGCCTCAGGGTTGAAAACCTGTCCGGGTACAGGATAAACTCTTTTGACCGGGCACCGTGGATAAAGAGGATGTCGCTGGTGGTCTCTGTTTCCAGCCTGTCAACCAGGGGAGCAAGGGGAGCCATACCGCAACCGCCGGCTACAATACCGATCTGGGTCTTGGGTGTGATGGTGAACCCGTTGCCAAAGGGGCCACGGATGCCGATGGTGTCCCCCCGTTCCAATGCCACGGCCTTTTTTGAAAACCGTCCTTTGGCTTCAATGGTGATGGCAAACCGGTCCGATGTATGGTGGGAGATGGTATAGGGCTTTTCATCCACACCCGGAATCCAGACCATGATGAACTGGCCGGGTTTAAAGTCGATGGAGAAATCGAAGTACAGACTGGCAAAGGTCGGACTGTGTACCTGCTTTGCGGCTACTTTTACCATGACGGGTTTCTGGTCGGTAATCATTTTTCCCTCCTGTCGCAGGCTTCAAGATCTCTGTGAGCTGCGCCACGGATATCCTCCAGGGTTGTATTGTGCTCGCTCAGCCAGGTCTCAAGTTCCCGGTTGATCCGGTTGAAAACGGTGATGCCCCGGTACCGGACAGCGGTGCCAACGCCTACCAGGCTGGCGCCGGCCATGATGATTTCAACGGCATCCGCACCGGTGAAAATACCGCCCAGACCGATGATGGGTATGGAAACGCTCCGGTAGATGTCGTAAACACAGCGAACGGCAAGGGGTTTGATCATGGGGCCGGAGAGTCCGCCCTTCTTGAAGGCCAGAACCGGCATGCGGGATTCAATGTCGATGACCATTCCGGGTCCGGCGGTATTGATGGCGCAGATGGCATCAGCACCGCCTTCTTCACAGGCCTTGGCAATGCCCCCGATGTCCGGGGCTGCCGGGGTAAGCTTGGCAATCAGGGGAACATCAATCACCTTCTTTACTGCGGATACGACGGCGTAGGAGGATTCGGGATTCACCCCGAAAATCATGCCGTGCTGATCCGAGTTGGGACAGGAAATATTGAGCTCGATATAGTCTGGGCCTTTGGCGGAGACGAACTCGGCCACCTGGACAAATTCATCCACGGACCCGCCGTAAATGCTGGCGTTTACCGGGAAGTTCCGCCCTTCAAGTTCCGCCCATTCCGCTTCCATGTTTTGATAGCCCGGGGTGGGCAGGCCGACGGCATTGATCATGCCGTCACCCAGATCAATAACCGTGGGGTTGTTGTGGCCGTCCCTGGGGGCGGGGCCGATGGATTTCATGGTGGGCAGGCCGCAGCCGTTGTCATGGACCCGTTCCAGGATGGCCTTGTTATTTCCCAGCACGCCGGAGGCCAGGACCAGGGGGGTGGATAAGGTGTTGCCTAAAAATTCAGTTCGCATGGTCGTTATCCTCTTTAAAAATCGATGGCTTATTTAGCATGGGCGGCTACGTCTGGCAAGGGGTTTAACCACGAAGAACACGAAGAGCACGAAGGGAGATTTTCTTCATGTCCTTCGTGCTCTTCGTGGTTCAAATCAAAGATCATTCGACGGGATCAGCTGAACTTGTCGTAGTGGATCATGTCATCTTCCACACCGAATTCGTAGAGGGCATCAATCACGGCGTCCACCATGGGGGGAGGGCCGCAAAGGTAGTATTCGATCTCCGTGGGATCTTCGTGGTTGCACAGGTACTGGTTGCACAGATGCTGGTGGATAAATCCGGTGAGGCCGTCCCAGTCATCTTCAGGTTCCGGGCTGGACAGAGAGATGAAGTACTTGAAATTGGGGAATTTTTCTTCAAGCTCCCTGAAATCCTCGTCGTAGAACATCTCCTTTTTGGACCTGGCGCCGTACCAATAGGTGAGTTTTCTGCCGGAATTGATGCCGTTTAACTGGTGGAAAATATGGCTGCGCAGGGGGGCCATACCGGCGCCGCCGCCGATAAAGCACATCTCGTTCTCGGTGGGCTGGGCCATGAAGTCCCCGTAGGGGCCGGAGATGGTCACCTTGTCACCGGGTTTGAGGCTGAACACATAGGAAGACCCGAATCCCGGCGGAATCCCTGCAGTACCCGGCGGCGGGGTGGCAATCCTGACGTTGAGCATCAGGATATCTTTGTCATAGGGCGGGTTGGCCAGGGAGTATGCCCGGAAGCCCGGTTTGATACCCTTGGACCGGAGTTCCAGGAGGTTATACTTTTTCCACTCGCTGACGTATTGGCTCTGGATGTGAAAATCGCTGAAGTTCAGATCGTATTCGGGCACGTCGATCTGGATGTAAGACCCGGCCTCAAAGTCAATGGGTTCCACCGGCCGGAGCACCAGCTCCTTGATAAAGGTCGCCACGTTCTCGTTGGAAACCACTTCCGCATCCACCTTTTTGATGCCGAAAATGGATTCCGGCACCTGGATTTGTAAATCTTCTTTCACCTTAAGCTGGCAGGAAAGGCGGATGCCGTCCATTTTTTCCTTGCGGCTCAGGTGACCCAGTTCGGTGGGAAGTATGCTGCCGCCGCCTTCGGTGACCTTGCATTTGCACATGCCGCAGGAACCGGAACCGCCGCAGGCCGACGGCAGGAAGACGGATTTGTTGGACAGGGCTGAGAGAAGGGTGGGGTTGCCTGTAACCTTCATGGGCTCTTCGGTGTTCCCGTTAATGACAATATCGTGTTCCCCCTGGGTGGTCACCTTGGCCTCCACAAAGAGAAGTACCGTCACCAGAAGACCGATAACCGCGGTAAAGACCAGAATGCTGATTAGATAGATCAAAACGTCCTCCCGAAGCGTTATAGGGTGATGCCTGAAAACATCATAAAGGTCATGGCCATCAGGCCGGCGATAATCATGGTCATACCGAAGCCCTGGAGGCCTTCTGGCACATCCGCGTACCGGACTTTTTTGCGGATGGCGGCCATGGAGACGATGGCCAGCATCCAGCCCGTACCCGAGCCGGCGCCGAACACCACGGATTCGATAAAGGTATGGTTCCGTTCCACCATGAACAGCGAGGTGCCCAGTATGGCGCAGTTCACCGCGATAAGGGGCAGAAAGACGCCCAGGGCGGCGTAGAGCAGCGGGGAGTATTTATCGATGATCATTTCCACGGCCTGAACCATGGCGGCGATTACGGCAATAAAGGTAATGTATTTCAGAAAGCTTAAATCAAGATCCGGAAACCCCAGCCAGGACAGGGCGCCCGGTGCCAGGAGTCCATGGTAGATCAGCCAGTTGACCGGGCTGGTCACGGTGAGGACAAAGATAACGGCAAAGCCCAAACCCGTTGCCGTTTCTACCGTTTTGGATACCGCAATGAAGGAGCACATCCCCAGGAAATAGGCCAGGAGGATATTGCCGATAAAGACGGAATTGACGAACAGACTCAGTAAATCACCCATGATTCCTCCTTATCGTTTCTCGCTGGATATGCCGGGGAGCGTGTTTTTAAGCCAGACCAGAAGGCCGATGAGAAAAAAGGCCCCGGGAGCCAGTACCATCAGGCCCATGTCCTGAAATCCCAGGTCGTAGAGAAACTGGGGGATCACCGGAAATCCGAATAGTTTTCCAGAACCCAGCACCTCCCGGAAGAAGGCCACAGCGATCAGGATCATGCTGTATCCCAGGCCGTTGGCCACACCGTCTATAAATGAATCTATGGGCGGGTTGGCCATGGCAAAGGCCTCGGCCCGTCCCAGGACGATGCAGTTGGTAATGATCAGTCCCACAAAGATGGAAAGCTGTTTGGAGATGTCATAGAAAAAAGCCTTGAGGATTTCATCCGTGACAATCACCAGGGATGCGATAACGGCCAGCTCCACAATAATCCGGATGTTGGAAGGAATCCGTTTGCGCATCATTGAGATGATCAGTGAGGAAAATGCCGTCACCGCAGTCAGGGCGATGGACATTACAATGGCCGTGGACATCTTCACGGTAACGGCCAGGGCCGAGCATATCCCCAGGACCTGGAAGGCCACCGGGTTCTCTGTCCAGATCCCCTTGGTCAGGATCTCTAAGTATTCTTCTTTGGATTTGAACATGTCAGTCCTTTTATACGCTTGGTAATCAAAAACTATGCGTGACTTTATTCTTATTTAAGACTCAGCAGGCGGTTTTGCCTTCAATTCCTTCTGCCGGAAGGTAATGGATACCCCCTCGTATTGTTCCAGGGTGGCCTTAATACCTTCGGACAGATACTTACCCGTGAGGGTGGCACCGGAGATGCCGTCCACGTAGTTCTCACGCTCATTCTTGGGAAGGTTCTCCGTCTTGCCTTTGGCAATGCCTACGGAGACAAATTTATCCTGGGAATTCAGGATTTTTTTACCCTTGAAGTTGTTCTGGAACCAGCTGCTTTCGATTTCTCCCCCGAGTCCGGGGGTCTCTGAATGACTGTATACGGAGAAGCCGCTTACGGTCTGGCCGTCATTTTCAAAGGCCAGATAGCCGTATATTTTTCCCCACAGGCCCCGGGTATTGATGGGCAGGATATATCCTGCCACCTCGTCGGGATCGGTTTCCCCCCTGACAAAGTAGAGGTGCATGCTGTCATCCGTATCACTTTCGATCACATTGCCCTGGCTGTCCACGATGACATCCCGGATGCGGGCGTCGTACATGGTCACAATTTCCGCTTTGGGCGGTTTAACACCGGCCGGAACCAGGTTGGCTGCCCGGAGCAGGTTTACCTTCCGGTCCAGGTCGATATTTTCCTGCTGGCGGGCCTTGAGCCCCGAGGCTGCCGCCGTAATCAGGACACTGCAAATGAGAGAGGTCGCCAGTGCAAACAGGACCACGTATACTTTGCTGTCCTTATTGAATAGGGTTTCAAACATTGGGAATCCTCTTTGACATTTTATATTTCATTACCGCATGGTCCAGCAATGCGGCAAAGACGTTCATGAAAAGAATGGCCAGCATGGCCCCTTCCATAAAGGCGGGGTTCGCCACCCGGATGGTGACGGTGAGGAATCCGCAGAGGATCCCGTAGATCCATCGCCCCGCATTGGTACCGGGTGCGGATACGGGATCCGTGGCCATAAAGGTGATGCCGAAAAGAAAACCGCCGGCGCAAAGGTGATACAGGGGACCGGCATTGGCCCAGGTTTCCTGGCCGCCGGGAATCAGGTAAACTAAGGAACTTGTGACAATAAGCCCGATGATTCCGCCCAGAATAATCCGGTAGTTGGCGATGCGGGTAACTGTCAGGATGAGGGCGCCGATCAAACAGCAGAGTGCGGACGTTTCCCCAACACTGCCGGGAACAAGTCCCAGGAAGAGTCTGCCTAAGGAATAACCGCTGTCAGTGAGGGCAGCACCAATGGCCTGGCCTTCATAACCAGTAACCGCCAGTGCGGTTGCTCCGGTGATGCCGTCCACAAAATCCTTGCCTGCGATCCAAATATCTCCGGACATGGAGACGGGGTAGGAAAAGAAAACAAAGGCACGGGCCGTCAGGGCCGGGTTCAGGATGTTCCGTCCGGTGCCGCCGAAGATCTCCTTACCGATGACCACACCGAAGGAGATCCCCAATGCCACCTGCCACAGGGGAATGGTAGGGGGCAGGGTCAGCGGAAAGAGCAGGCCGGTGACCAGAAATCCTTCGGAGATCTTATGCCACCGGACAATGGCAAATAGAAATTCCCAGAGGAACCCCACACCGTAAGATACGATGATCAT
>JAKSBB010001116.1 GCA_022361315.1 Desulfobacterales bacterium | reverse complement strand
GGCAAGTCCCTTGTTTACAATATCCATGGTCCGGACTTTCGGTTTGCCGGATCCGTTCATAGCATCTGAATTATTCATATTGTTCCCTGTATTTCCGGACCACCACCAGGGCAATCACGTTCAGAATCAGTGTTACGATGAACAGCATCAGGCCCAGGGCGAATGCTGCGAGGGTTTTGGGACTGTCGAACTCCTGGTCACCCACCAGCAGGGTAACGATCTGAACCGTTACCGTGGTGACGGTTTTCAGGGGATTCAGGGTCAGGTTGGCAGACAGGCCGGCGGCCATGACCACAATCATGGTCTCACCGATGGCCCTTGATACGGCCAGAAGCACCCCGCCCACGATTCCGGGAAGGGCCGCAGGAATGACCACCTTGGTAATGGTTTCCGACTGGGTGGACCCCAGTCCGTAAGCCCCGTCCCTAAGGGACTGCGGAACCGCGTTGATCACGTCATCGGAAAGGGAAGAGACAAAGGGGATGATCATGATTCCCATGACCAACCCTGCCGCCAGGGCACTTTCACTGGAGACGTCCATGCCGAAATTCGCTCCCATATTCCGAATGGCCGGTGCAACGATAAGTGCCGCAAAGAAACCGTACACAACGGTGGGGATACCGGCAAGAATCTCCAGCAGCGGTTTGGCAACGCTTCTGAATTTCTTATTGGCATACTCCGACAGGTAGATGGCCGACATCAGCCCGATGGGCACAGCCACACACATGGCAATTGCCGAGATAAGCATGGTACCCATGAAAACCGGAATCGCGCCAAAGGCCCCGGAGGATCCCACCTGGTCGGCACGAATGGCCATCTGGGGGCTCCATTCCAGCCCCAGAAGGAATTCGCTGATGGGGATTACCTGGAAAAACCGGATGGCCTCATACAGTACCGAGAGGACAATCCCGATGGTGGTAAATATCGCCAGGGTGGAACAGGCAATCAGCAGCACCTGAATCACGTTTTCCACATGATTCCGGGCCCTGAGTGAGGGGGATATGATCTTCTTAACCCAGAGAATGGCTGCGATGGCAAGGGCCACCACCAGCACACTCAATGCCGCATGACTGGTTGCCTTCAAACTCCGGTAATGGTCAGCTGCCGCCTGGATGGCCGGGCTGATTTCACCACCCACAATATTTCCGTTGACCAGATTCCGTATGTCATTAACAATCAGGTTCAGCCTGTCCTTGGGCAGGGTCCGGATGTCTTCGGGAAGTCCTGAAACCATGATATCGGTGATAATGGTGGATTCGAAGGCAAGCCAGAAAGAAAAAATGAGTAAGGCAGGCACGGCACACCACAGCGCCGTTAGGGACCCGTAATAGGTGGGTCTGGAGTGTAACACCTTTGGCCCGCCGCGGGGTGTTGACACGGCAAACGCCTGCCGGCGGCCGAGATAATACCCCCCTGCGGTGAGCAGGAGAAGGGTTAAAAGCAACTGTGTTGGTGACATATTCAATCCTTAAAGTTTAGACCACTTACTTAAATGTTGAATGGAAAATACGCTTCTTTTATTAGATTGGGTTTAACGGAATGTTAGCAGATTGTTAGGGAAGTGTTATTGCCGATCTGTCCCAGTTTTTCCTGAGCACCCGCCAGCAGGTCTCCCAGAGAGGCTTCCATATCCGAAGAATGGCTGCGCACATCTTCGGACAGGCGCCGAGTTTCCTGGGCAGCCGCCTTCACGGTGGATACCCTCTTGGACAGGTCATGCACATCGTCACTGGTGGCATCGGCACTCCTGGCAATCATATCAGACAGATCCCGCTGATCCTTAACCGAATCAAAAATGCGGGTGCCGGCTTCGGACAATGTGCCGATTCGGGACTCCACCCCTTCTGTCGATTCAACCATCTGGGAACAGGCGGATTGAATGGCGGATATTTTGGCCTCTATCTCCTGGTTTGCGGCTTCGGTCTGCTGGGACAGGTCGCGAACTTCGTTGGCCACCACCGCAAACCCTTTCCCGGCAGCCCCGGCCCGGCTGGCCTCAATTCTGGCATTCAGTGCCAGAAGCTTGGTCTGCCCGGCAATGTTTTTTACAATCTTAATGATTTCCTCGATTTCCTGTGACGCCCTATTCAGATCCTGAATATTATCCATGGAACGGCGGGTCACCTTATTAATATCCGTGACAAGATCGTTCTGGGTTTCCACCTGGGCATGGATATTCTGCACGGAATCCTGCAGACGGCCGGCGGCATGGGCCACGCTGTCCGTGTTCTGCTCGGTTCTGCCGATGGAAGTGGTGGCCGTATCACTCTGGTCATTGGTCTTCCCCGCCAGTTCATACAGATCGAAACTGGCGGTTTTCATGGCCTGGGATTTGGTCTGGAGATCCTCAATCATCTGGGTCATGGTGAGAATCAGTTCCTGAATGACCGCCTGCTCCTGCTGCTTTCTCACATCCGCAGCCCGAAGGTTCTGGAGCGCACCCTGAAAAGACTGGAGCACACCGGCCAGCACGCCGATCTTATCCTTTCTCTTCTGGTAGGGAATCTGAACGGTTTGCCCTGCATTTATCTCTTCGATGGTCCGGGTCAACCGTTTGAGGGGACGTTCCACATGATAAGCGGTCATTATATAAAGAACGATGAGATTCAGTGCGATGGTAATCCCGGCAATCAGCATCATGGTTCTCTGGCGGTTTGCCCTGAACGCGTCAAGTGCATCTTCCTGTGCCTTGATCTGATCCACATGGTAGAGAATCTTTATTCTGGTGGCTTCAGCGGCCAGACCTTCGTCTGCCAGCCGGGCATTCAATTCGGCAATTTTTTGCTGCAGCGCATCTTCACTGTCGGCGGCCGCCACCTCAGTTTGGATAAGGGTCTTGATCTTCTCCATATCTCCGTCCGGATCGGAAGACCGGATATAGGTCATGCTGACATTGTCAGTGAACTCACCTTTTTCGTCGGTTAATCCCTTTGAAACGATGAGTTGTCCGTTCTTCACCTGTACGACGAACTTCCCTTTTGAGATATCCCTTCGCTGACGGCGTTTGAAATGCTTACCGTAGTTGGTCCGGCCTTCAAGAATCTCTTCACCGTCGATGGAGAAGCCCGTCTGAATATGTTTTTTGATTGCTGCTGCCGGGTCCACCGTCAGCATATCCGGAATTTGGAGATATTTTGTCTGAAGCTGGGAGATACTTTCTCTGAGTTCGGCATTTAGCCCTGTATTCAGTTCCATCAGCGCATTGGTTCTATCCCCCACCTCCCGGGCGGATTTCCAGTTGGTGTAGATGAGAACACCCATGCACAGGTTGGATACCAGTCCCACCCCGAGAATCAGCCGCACCCCGACGGTGAGCCAGGTCACCTTTGTTTTGGGCGTTTCAACGCAGACCAGTTCGGCATCGTCGGTTTGAACCGATGGCCCCGTTGTAACTCTATCTTCCCCCTTATTGAGGCCTACCGTCAGTCCGTTCCCGACCCTTGAAACCACACTTAAATTCATTTCATTCCACCCTAAATACGGATATTTGTGTCAACATCAGGGGTGGTTTAACATCCGTTGATTAGGTATTGATTAGAATAAAATGAGCAAACAACAGCAATACGGCATGCAAGCGATCCAATCGTCTCGTCTTGCCTGTTCTTATACCGGGTTAAATTTTAGGGATATGCCCGCTTTATAGGGCTGAATAGAAATCGAATATTTTGACTATTACTTATTTCTCAACTTTTCCACCAGTTCATCAAAAGACTGGCGTTCGAGGATTTGACCGAACTGAGACCGGTAATTACCGATCATACTGACACCTTCGATAACCATATCATAGATCATCCATCGGCCGTCTTTCTTCCGGTACATCCTGTAATTTATGGGGATTTCCAAATCTTTGGTGATGATTTTGGTATCCACCTGGGCCTTCTTTTTTGTGAGCCGTTCGTTGACGAATGCCACATGTTCGTCGGTATAATCGTCAATCTTGTCCATATAGGTGTCTTCAAGCAGATTGCCGAAAAGTTTTGTAAAAGAAGCCTTTTCCACTTCAGAACGGTCCCGCCAATGTCTGCCGAGGCTGAGCTGGGACATCTTGCGGTAATCAAACCGCTGCCTGGCTATGCTGCGCAGCTTTTCCCGTTTTTCCTCCTGCCGGGTGTCAGATTTCAGGGCGGGATCACGGAGTACCGTAAGAATGCTTTGGATGGTGGATTCAAGCTGAACCTTTGGGGATGCGGTTTCAGCCTGTACCGGTGTCAGGAGAAGTAGCCCGAGAACGATTCCTGGGATTAAACCAATGAGGATGGAATGAATACAAACAGCTTTGATTGTGGCACCCAGTTTCGTCATTCCGCAGCTCCCCCCTTTAAAAATGCTTCGACCGTTTATCTACATACTATTCCATTGCAGCAAGGGCCGCATCGGCATCCGGTTCAATGGCAAACACCTTATCCAGCTTTGTAAGGGACAACGCGTTAAATACAGTATCTCCAAGCCCGGTCAGTATAAACTTACGGTCCTCTTTCTTGCTCCATTGGAGTCCTTCCACCAGGGTGGCAATTCCCGAGCTGTCCATAAAAGAAACCCCGCTCAGATCAACGACGACCCCGGGTGTGGACGGTTTAAAAAAGGGCAGCATGGTATCCCTGAGGTTCGGAGAAGTGAACATGTCGATTTCCCCCTCAACAAAAATCAGTGCAATACCGTTTTCTTCTTTGGTGTTAATTGAAAATCCCATGACTGTATCTACTTTTCGAAAATATATTTGCTGATCAATTCTTCTATGCTGATGGCGGATTCGGTATCCATCAGTGCGTCATTCTCTCCCAGAATATCTTCGGACCCACCGGGAGACAACTTAATAAACTTATCCCCGATGATGCCTTTGGTACGGATGGATGCGATGGTATCATCGCTGATTTCAGTACCCTGACGAATTTCCATGTCCACCCGGGCGTTGTACTCTTCCAGCGAGATCCGCTTGACTTTACCCACCGGCACCCCGGCAATCTCCACTGAGGCCCCGGGTTCCAGCCCTTCTATGGAGCCGAATGTGGCCGAGATATTGTATGTGTCAGACCCAAACAATTCCACAGCCCCCAGGTTGACGGAGAGATATATCAGGCAGGTCATGCCAAGAATCATGAAGAGGCCCACTGAAATTTCCGTACTTTTTTTATACATGGTGATTAATTTAAATCCTATAGCAGTAAAGAAGTCAAGATATAATCCATGACCAGTATGGACAGGGATGAAAAGACCACGGCCTGAGTGGTGGCACGGCTCACCCCCTCGGTGGTGGCCTGTGCCGTATACCCCATAAAGGAACAGATCCAGGCGATTAGAAGGCCGAAGGTCAACGATTTAAGGACACCTCCGAAAATGTCGGTGAATGTTACGGCGGAGACCATCTTTCCGAAATACGCCCCCTCATTCACCCCCAGCAGCTTTACCCCCACAAGGTAGCCTCCGAATATCCCCACCACATTGAAAAATGCTGTCAGCAGGGGCAGAGAGATGATTCCCGCCAGGATTTTCGGACTGATCACATATTTCAGCGGATCAATGGCCATCATCTCAAGGGCGGGGAATTGATCCGTGATTTTCATAATGCCGATTTCCGCTGTCATGGCGGATCCGGCACGGCCTGTGACCATCAGTGCACAGAGTACCGGCCCCAGTTCCCGTATGATGGACAGTGCCACCGCAGATCCCAAAAGGGCCTCCGCACCAAACTGGGTAAGGGTATGGTGTCCCTGGAGTCCCAGAACCATACCGGTAAACAATCCGGTAACAAAAACGATCAGCAGCGACTTGGATCCGATAAACTCAATTTCCTTGACCAGCCGCCCCGGCCGCAACGGCCGTACAAATCCCTGAATAACGGCAAGGCAGAGAAAGATGCCGCTTCTGCCGAAAATCTGTATCCGGTTCAGTGTCCATCGGCCCAGCGCGGCAGGTAAGTTTAACATTACAGTCATAGCATCCTATCAGCTTAAAATTTCATCCAGGTAATTTTTATCGGTACGGGTAAAGGGAATGGGTCCTTCAGGGCTGCCGTTTATAAATTGGATCACCCTTGGGTCCGTTGAATTCCGGATCTCCTCCACCGTACCCTCTGCAATAATATCTCCGTAAAAGAGAATTATAATTCGGTCTGCAATCCTGAAACAGGACTCAATATCGTGGGAGACCACCACGGATGTGATATTCAGTTTTCGGTTCAAATCCCGGATCAGCTTATCGATGACACCCGTGGAAATGGGATCCAGACCGGATGTCGGCTCGTCGTAGAATATAATCTTGGGATCCATGACAATCGCACGGGCCAGCCCCACCCGCTTCATCATCCCACCGGATAACTGCGAGGGCATCAACGCTTCTGTCCCCCTGAGTCCAACCATCTCCAGCTTCATGGTAACAATGGTCTTTATCACATTGTCTGCAATCTCGGTATGCTCCCGCAGCGGGAATGCGATATTTTCAAATATGTTTAAATAATTGAACAGGGCTGATCCCTGAAACAGCATCCCCATCTTTTTCCGTTTTTCATAGAGCTGGTCCTGGGTGGCTGTTGTCAGATCCAGACCGTCAAAAAGCACTTCACCGGAATCCGGTTTTTCAAGCCCCGTGACCTGACGCAACAATGTGCTTTTTCCTGATCCGCTGCCCCCGAGAATCACAGTGACCTTCCCTGTTTCAAACCGGCAACTCAGCTTGTTGGATGCCACCACATTTCCGTATGTTTTAACGAGATTTTTAACAATGACCATGGTTACTCTTACCTTATCAGATTGATCATTTTAGATACCCCAAGGTGCCGGACCTGTCAACGATAAACCAGAAGAGAAAAGGTCCCGTCTTAATTTGTGTTCAGGTCTTTACAAACACGGCCGGGTATACTTTAATAGACGGATCTTACGCCTTGCGAAAGGGCTTACCACGTTTGCGAAAAGGATCACTTCCAACAAATGACGCGGCGATATCTTTTATCATTGCTCGTTTTAATTCTCCTCATATGCGGGACCGCCACCGTAGCGGGTGCCGGTGAAACCCAACTGAAAATAGGTATTTATGAAAATCCCCCCATGATCTTTGCCGATGATCAGGGCAAGGCCCATGGCATGTTTGCAGATGTGCTTCAATGGATTGCCCACCGGGAGGGATGGCAGTTGAACTACACCCGGAGCAGCTTTCATGAATGCCTGGTACGGCTTGAAAAGAACGATATAGATCTGACATGTGCCATTGCCTATTCCAAAAACAGGGCGGAAACCATGCGCTTCGGCCGGGAATCCCTGCTGACAAACTGGGGACAGGTATATACGACCAAGGATTCCGAAATAAGAGACCTGACGGACCTCTCCGGCCTGTCGGTGGCACTTCTCAGGCAGGACATTTACAATTCAGCTTTCAGGGAACTTCTCCGCAAATTCAATATTTCATGCCGTTTCGTAGAGACGGAGGATTACCACGGTGTTTTGGATCTGGTATCCAACGGGACAGCCGGGGCGGGGGTTGTCAGCCGGCTGTTCGGCCACCGCCACGCGGATGATTACGGGGTGGAAAAAAGCGGTGTGGTGTTCAACCCCATCCGTATTCAATACGCCTTCGCACCGGATACGGATCCCGGAGTGATCCGCCGAATCGACCATCACATATCTGCTTTAAAAGAAGATAAGAGTTCCATTTATTACCGGTCCCTGGACCGTTGGCTCGACCAGGAGACCGCCGCCAGCCGATGGCCGGCATGGTTTCTGGCAGGTACAGCGGGGAGTATCGGTGTCATAGGCCTGCTTGTGCTTGGAAATTATTTGCTCCGAAACAAAATTCGCAGCAAGACCCGGGCACTGAAAACCCAACTTGCACATCGAAATCAGGCCGAAGCCAACCTGAGAGCCACCCTTCATTCCATCGGGGACGCGGTTATCGCCACAGATGATGCCGGTGTCATCACCCTCATGAATCCGGTGGCAGAAACCCTCACCGGCTGGCCGGCGGATCAGGCCATAGGGATGCCCCTGGCCCAGATATTCCGGACAGTGGACAATACCACAGGATTGACTGAAAAAGATCCTGCCCGCAGCGTCCTCGATAGCGGTGAGTCTACCACACGTACCGGAGAAACCACATTGATCTCCAAAACGGGCAACGCGTATAAAATCACAGACGGGGCATCTCCCATCAAAACGAATTCCGGGGCCCTGACCGGTGTGGTGTTGGTCTTCAGGGATATGACAGATACGGCTAAGATGCAGGCTGACATTAGGAAAAATGAAGCCTACCTTAGAAGTGTATTTCGTGCCTCACCCATCGGGATCGGTGTCGTTACCCATCGTAAATTTACCAAGCTGAACCAGAAGGTTCTGGATATGACCGGGTACACCAGAGCCGAACTCCTGGAAAAAGATACGCGGATACTCTACCCCAATGATGCGGAGTACACCTATGTGGGAACAGAAAAATACCGGCAGATAGAACAGGAGGGAGCAGGTACCGTGGAAACCATCTGGCAGAAAAAAGATGGTGGACAGATTCATGTACTGCTTTCGTCAACCCCCCTTTCCAGATCAGATCTGTCCAAAGGTATTACCTTTTCCGCCCTGGATATCACCACCCGGAAACAGGCGGAACTCATGCTTCAAAAAAGCGAAAATCAGTACCGTACCCTGTTTGAAAAGACAAATGATGCCATTTTCCTGATCTCGGCCGGTACCGGCGTCTATCTGGATGCCAACCCTGCGGCCCAGGACCTTACAGGCCAATCTCTTTCCGACCTTAAGCAAAAAACGATTACGGATCATACCACCCCGAACAGTATGAGCCTGCCCCTGGATCTGACCCCCGGGCTCCAGAAGTACCAGGGAGAATTTACCTTTAACCGGCCGGACAACAGCCAGCGGATAGCACGACTGAATACGGTGCCGTTTACGGAGGATGTATTGATCGGATTTGCCAAGGATGTCACCCAGGACCTGCAGATGGAAAAGCAGCTGCGGCAGGCACAGAAGATGGAATCCATCGGTACGCTGGCCGGAGGCATCGCCCATGACTTTAATAACATACTGTTTCCCATCATGGGATTTGCGGAGATGTTGCTCAACGACATCCCCGAGGACAGTCCGCTGCGTCACGGCCTCGACCAGATTTATGCCAGCGCCATGAGGGCCAAGGAGCTGGTGGCTCAAATCCTGGCCTTTTCCCGCCAGTCCCAGGCAGCGCCCATGCCGGTGAAACTTGCCCCTGTCATTAAAGAGGCCTTGAAACTGCTCCGGGCGACAATCCCCGCCACCATTGAGATCTCCCAGGAAATCGAAAGAGATTGCGGTATGGTCACCGCCGATCCGACCCAGATCCACCAGATTCTTATCAATCTGGCCACCAATGCCTTCCATGCCATGGAAGCCACCGGCGGTACCCTGACCGTGATCCTCAAAAACGTATCGTTAAGCATGGGGGAAGAGCGGGATCTTCTGCCGGGAGAGTATGTCAAATTGAGCGTCATTGATACAGGTCCCGGCATCCCCGAAGACATCCAGGAAAATATATTTGACCCCTTTTTCACCACAAAGGAGAAGGGCCGGGGTACCGGTATGGGGCTTGCCGTGGTACACGGTATCGTCATGGGCATCGGCGGCCGTCTCAAGGTTGACAGCGCACCGGAAAAAGGCGCCGCCTTTCACCTGTACCTTCCCCAGGCCCCGGCAGACGGCACCGCCTGGGAAACCAAGGTTGAAAGCCCGATCATAAACGGTACGGAAACAGTTCTTCTTGTGGATGACGAGCCCCAGATTATATCCATGGAGACCCAGCTCCTTAAACGGATGGGGTACAAAGTAATCCCCTTTACAAACAGTCTAAAGGCCCTTGAAGCATTCAGGGCAGCACCGGAGCGGTTCGACCTGGTAATCTCAGATATTGCCATGCCGGGTATGGCCGGAGACCGTCTGGCCAAAGAGATGATTAAGATCAGTCCCCAGATTCCTATCCTCCTGTGTACGGGGTTCAGCGAAACCATGAACGAAGAGAAAGCCGAAAGCATAGGCGTTAAAGGCTTTTTACTGAAACCCATGATCCCCAAGGCCCTCTCTGCTAAAATTCGCCGGGTCATGGGCGAAAGTCTCAAGGGGGAAACAAACACGGAGACACCCAAAGATTGACAAACCCGCCAGGGGTTTATATAGAAAATATCGCATATGAATAACATCGGCCCCAGGGATAACTTGATACACGACCAGTCTTCAGAGCTAAACGCCTGTATGAATAAGGTGGCTCGGCTCAGCAATTGTGTTGAAATTGCCAACCTCATCAATTCCGAACTTTCCCTCGGTAATTTACTGAGTTCTGTGATGGAAACCACCAAGGCAGCCTTTCAGGCCGACTCCGTCAGCCTGCTGCTTCAGGAAGAGAAAACCGGTGACCTGGTTTTTCATATTGCCTTGGGAGATGTGGGGGATGAGATCAAGGAAATATTCAGATTGGAGAAAGGCAGTGGCATCGCCGGTTTTGTGGCGGAAACCGAGACACCGGTGAATATAAAAGATGTGTATGAGCATCCCCGGTTTTCCCCGGAATACGATCAGAAAACCAACTACCGGACCCGGGCCATGCTTTGCGTACCATTACGCGCCCGGGGAAAGGCCCTGGGGGTCATCCAGGTGATGAATAAGCTGACGCCGCCCTTCATCTTTACCGATGAAGAACTGGACATGCTGGTTACCATCGGATCAAGTGCGGCCGTGGCCATTGATACCGCCCAAATACACCGACAAATCATCCGTAAAGAGACACTGGAAAGGGATCTCTCCCTGGCCAGGGAGGTGCAGCAAAGCTTTCTGCCCGCCGCCCTGCCGGAGATACCGGGATACGATTTTTCCGCCCTGAACAGACCGGCACTTGAAATCGGCGGGGATTTTTATAATTTTTTCACCCTGCCGGACAACCGGACCGGTATTGTTCTGGGTGATGTCTCCGGAAAAGGAATTGCCGCAGCCCTTTTCATGGCCAGGCTTACCAGTGATATTCAGCATTACACCATGCTGAACGCCCCCCCGTCTCAACTGCTGGCAACGGTGAATGATCAGCTCTGTAAACGGGCCAAACACGGAATGTTTGTCACCCTTGTTTATCTGGTCCTCGAACCGGATACGGGACATATTTCCTTTGCCAATGCCGGCCACCTGTTTCCGTTGCATACGGACGACAGCGCCACCGCAGCCCTGGGATCAGACGATTCCAAAGGACCGCCATTGGGCATTCTCCCCGGGCTCACCTTTGAGCAGGAAGAGTTCGTGCTGGCACCCGGCCAGTCCGTTACCCTTTATACAGACGGCATCACAGAAGCGAAAAACAGCGGTGGAGATCTGTTCGGGATGAAACGGCTGCTGGATATTCTCGGCGGCGGCATGACCACATCCGATGCCATCGTCAGCGGTGTTTCCACAGCGGTGGACAAATTCAGCCTTGGCCACGGCAGAAGCGATGATATCACCCTGCTCACCCTTGTCCGTCAAAGGAGAACAAAGTGATGGACCCCCGAAGCGTTGACCAGCCCCCGGAGAATAACGGCAACCAGACCATTGAATTGTCCATTCCCTCACACCCCAGATTTCTTCAGGTGGTAAGGGCAATGATGGGACGCGTGGCGGCAATTCTTGATATTCCTGATTCCAAATCCGGAAACCTTGTACTGGCCGTTGACGAAGCCTGCTCAAACATTATCAAACACGCCTATTTCAATGACCCCTCCGGCACCATTGACTTTTGCGTCACCCTTGATAAGAAGCGTTTGGAAATTGCCATTACGGACTATGGTAAATCCTGCGACATCAGCCTGATGAAACCCAGAGCACTGGACGACATCCGTCCCGGCGGGTTAGGCACTTATATTATCAACCAGGTGATGGACGAAGTCGAATACCGTTGTGGCCATAACGGAAGAAACCAGATCAGAATGGTGACCCGCCTCCTGTCCTGATACACGGCGCAGCCCTTTGGATTCCCCACATAAAAAAAGCCACCTTCACCCTGTCCTACCGATTCGGATGAAGATGGCCTGTTGGCTAAATCTTACCTCTTATTTCAATTTACTGACAATTTCCTCAATCACCTCATAAGCAAATGGCTGAGACAGGTGCTTGCCGCCTGACGCCGGCAGCGGGTCCTGGGGCTTATGGCCGGAACCGGTGAACCCGATAATCCGTTCATCACCGAACTTCACCCGGTAATTGGGACGGATTCCCTTTCCCGTTGTCCCCAGAAACACCTGGGATTCTTTATCCCCACCCATATTTGCAAACATTTTCTTCAAAAAGACATCTGCCAGGCCAGCCACCCGTTCTGCATCCCACTGAATCGTGGATTTACCGCCGGAACCGGAACGGCTTGCAGTCTTCCGTTTGGCCTTCAGCTTAGACAGCTTGCCCGCAAGGGCATTGAGTTTCATGCCCAGATTCTTGACCGACCGTTTCTGAATCTCCCCCTCGGCCTGGGGGCGCAGGGCATCCAGTTCACCGTTAACCTCTTCAAAACAGGCCTTGGACTCCTCCACGGCTTTCTTGTCGATCAGCTGGTCAATATGCTCACACATGCGGTTGATGGATTGCCTGGATTCACGGAATTTGTTGGGCTCCATTCTGCCTCCTTTGGGCTATTGTTGTGCGGGATCTTAAACCACCAGGCAGATGAAACAATCGGCTTGTTAAGAAAGGGACTCTTCAATCAGCAGCAACTTCCAGTGATCTAAAAAACTCTGCGTTAAATATCTCTAATCGTTCAAAGAATCCTACACCGATAGGAAAAAGATTTCAAGGGGTGCCAACAAAAGTGGAAGTACGCGGCCTCAAAGCCCTTCAGATGCCAGGCATATAATCATATTCAGGACCGCTTGACAATCGCCCCAAATTGTCCTCGGATAAGGTCTGTGAGGTCCGCCGGAGCCAGGCATATCTGCAGCCCCCGTTTACCCGCACTGACATAGATGGTGTCAAATGCGTTGGCAGAGTCGTCAACGATTGTGGGCAGGCTTTTTTTCTGGCCGATGGGACTCACCCCGCCGGTGAGATATCCCGTGGTTCGTTCCACAACGGCTTTATCTGCCATGGCGGTCTTTTTAACGCCAAGGGCCTTGGCAAAGGCCTTCAAATCAAGCTGACCCGACACCGGAACCACGGCCACGGCAAGGTCTCTGGGGCCGGTGGCCACCACCAGGGTCTTGAAAAGCCGGTCTTCCGGCACCCCGAGTTTCTCTGCGGCTTCACGGCCGAAGGCACGAACCGACGGATCATGAACATACTCATGGAGAGAATATGGAATTTTGGCCTTCTTGGCTTTTGCAACGGCAGGTGTCATGGCGCCTGTTATAGCAGGTTCCGGATCGGATTGCCATCCTTTCGGGCAGGTCTTCTCGGGCAGGTCTTTGGTTTGACGGTATCCACACAATTCAGCCCTTTACTTCACCCCCCTTTGGCCGTATATTCCCCCCATGAAATATTATGCTGTTGCAAACGGACGAACCACAGGGATATTCACCTCCTGGCCCGAAGCGGAACGCCAGGTGAAAGGCTTTGCCGGAGCCAGATACAAGAGCTTTAAATCCAAGGCGGAGGCGGAAGCATTCCTCAAAAACCCGGAATACGCCACCAGGAAACCGAAAACCTCTGCCGGTGCACGGACGGGCAAAGCCACGGCCACACCAAACAACTACCCGGAGGATGCGGTTATCGTTTATACGGACGGCGGGGCAATCGGTAACCCGGGTCCCGGCGGTTACGGCGTGGTTTTCAAAGATGGGGAAGAATACGCCGGAGGGTACAACCTGACCACCAACAACCGTATGGAATTGATGGCGGTCATCGTGGCACTGGAGGCGCTTCAGGGCGAAGACCGTCCCATATTCCTGCATTCCGATTCCCGCTACGTACTCAACGGCATCACCAAAGGCTGGGCGCGGGGGTGGCAGAAACGCGGCTGGAAAAAATCCGACGGAAACCCTGCCCTGAACCCCGATCTATGGGAGAGGCTCCTTGGCCTGCTGCCCGGCCTGGATATCCGATTTCAATGGGTGAAAGGACATGCGGGGGATCCATTGAACGAAGCCTGTGATCATCTGGCCAACAGCACCGCCCGTAAGCAGGGGCTGCCGGACGATAAAGGCTATCTTGAAACACGCCCCTAAATGCGTAGGTCCGCAGTTATGGATGCCAACTTTCATACCGTGCCCACCTGCATTGCAAATCCCCATAAGCCCTGGTATGTTTAATGATACCTACTTTTGTGGACACCCAAACGATTGGCACGCCGATGGATGATTTTTCAGACAAATATACCAAAGAAGGCCTGTTAAAGGTTATTGATGCCTTACCTCTGGCGATATCCGTCATTGATAAAAACAGAACCGTGGCCTTAGCCAACAAATCCACAACCCGGTTTGTCAATAAAAATGAAGCCCAGTTGATCGGGTTGGTGGGGGGTGAAGCCTTTGGCTGCGCCCACCATGACAGGGTACCGGAAGGGTGTGGTTTCGGTCAGGAGTGTATGAAGTGCAAACTGCGGGAGACCGTATTGGATACGCTGGAGAACCAGGTTCCCCACGAGATGGTTGAAACCACGATGGTCTTCAAAGAGCACGGAGAACGCCACCTGAGAATATCCACCCTGCCTTTGACCCTTGACAACGACCAGGTAGTGCTGCTCTCCATCGAAGATATCACCCAGGCCAAACTCCTTGAACAAACCCGGCTGGAAAAGGAGAAACTTGCCGCTGCGGTGGAAACCGCAGGTGCCGTGTGCCACGAAATTAACCAACCGTTGATGATCATCCTGGGCATGGCCGAAATGCTGCTGGAAGACCTGGACACTGAAGATCTGGAAACCGAGGATGAAAGCCGGCAGGCCAACCTGCAGCAGATCAAGGAACAGGCGGAACGACTTGGAAAAATTACCCGGAAACTCATGACCCTCACCGAGTATAAAACCAAACCCTATTTGAAGAAGGATATTCTGGATATCCAAAACGCTGCGGAAGATGATGACCCGGCCGACACTGGCAATTAATCGTTATTTTTCATTTTTTTCGCAGACAGAAATGCCACGAGCCCTCTATCTGTCAGTCCTGTTTTGATTCGATATGTTGTCCCCTCAATTCCGGGTTCGGAAAAATCAATCCGCCCGTCCCTGGGGGTATATCCCCGCCATGGCGTTGCATGGGGACGAAACACCGACAACCGGATGAATTCATCGGTCTCAAGAATAAAAAAGCATTGAATAACGCCCCGCCGCCCCCAGACCTTGAACACCAGTTTACCGGTATATTTCCCGGGTTCAATCTCCGATGATCTGTACCGTTGGGGATCCAGACCATCTGTGACGGCGTCCTTAAATCGATAGGCTTTGGAAGCACACAGGATATCTTCCGCATTAAGGGAAGCATAATTAAACGCCTTTACCTTTACCCCGGACTGCATCAGTTTAAAGATAGATCTGTCTTCACAATACCGGATAAAGTCTTCCGCATCTGTTTTGGGAAATTTTCGCCGTGCGCGGGGCCTGCCGGATTTGGGACACCGCTGCGGTGCGCAAAAGGATCGGGCAAGGAAACGCTCACCCGGTGTATTCTTCACCTTTTGAATCCTCTTGACGGATACCCCCAGCCGTTGGGCGATATCAGAAAAGGAATAGGCATCTTCGTAAAGTTGCTTAAAGGCCTGGAGAGAGGCCACCGACACATGGGTATCCGTCAGGTTTATCCCCGCATCCACCCCGGAAAAAATCTCCGGATGATCCTCGATAATTTTTAAAATCTGATTGGGGCCGACCCCGATCTCCCGGGCCGCATCTGTGAGGGAACAACTTTCCTGCATAGAGGTCTGAACTCCGCGCGCAATACTTAGGGTTAATGTATTCAATGTAACTATCCGACGCAGGCCCGCGCCAATTGGGAAAGGGAAAAATAAAAAAGGCCTCAGATGAACTCTGGGGCCTTTTAATCACACCCTTTCGGGGTATTGTCTTTATGGCGCGCCCGGCGCGATTCGAACACGCGACCTACGGATTAGAAGTCCGTTGCTCTATCCAGCTGAGCTACGGGCGCAACAGGAGGATCTTTTATCAAAAAAGGCGGGACTTGTCCACAAAAAAATGATGACCAACTGATAATTTTCAAAAGATATTGCTTTATCCTAAACTGTGGTAATGGTATACTTGCTTTTTAATTCAACCCGAAGGTTCTCTGAATGAAAAAAACTGCCGACCAGACAAAAGAAAAAAAGACGAAAAGACTAACCAAGGCCGATTTCCTGATACCGGCGTCCAAAGCCCGTACCAGCAACTCCAAGGCCCTGGTAAAGTCCGACCCCATTCAAAGCTACCTGAATGAAATCAACCGGTACAAGCTGCTGACCCGGGAACAGGAAGTTGAACTGGGCAAGCGGATCCAGGAAGAAGGAGATCAGGAAGCCGCATACATCATGACCACCTCTAATCTGAGGCTGGTGGTAAAAATCGCCCTGG
>JAKSBB010000757.1 GCA_022361315.1 Desulfobacterales bacterium | reverse complement strand
CTCATCCATACCGCCGGATTTTTTCTGCACCACCCCACACCTAAGTTTCATAACAATATCGCATAAATAATTGAAACCCGATTGTCAGTCGGAGGGTTGCGTCTATACGGATTCAACGTCTCCCGGTGAACAGCTTTCGCATCATTACTCGTTCATTTTTATGCAGAACGTTGAATAATTCTTGCATAGTCTCAAAATTTCTGTTAGTAGTATCACTTTTTTACAAGCTTTTACTAATTTTCGGGAGCTTCAGGCCCGCCCTATACCCCATAGCGTTGATTCCCGGCCGCCCCGAAACTGAAAATGTGAAGAGGTGAAACATTGAAAAAAAAGATACTGGTTGTAAACCGCGGAGAGATTGCCATCCGGGTGATCCGGGCGGTTCAGGAACTGGGACATACGGCGGTGGCCGTATATGAAACCCCGGACAGCGCAGCCCTGCATATCCGTATCGCCAATCAGGCCGTATGGATTGGCGATGGGCCCAGATGTGATTACCTGAACATCGATAAAATCATTCAGGTGGCAAAGGCCAACGATGTGGACATGATTCATCCCGGATACGGATTCCTGGCTGAAAACCCCGTGTTTGCAAAGGCCTGTGAGGATAACGGCATCACCTTTATCGGCCCTTCTTCAGAAGTGATTCACAACCTTGGAAACAAGGTGATTGCCCGGCAGATCATGGCTGATGCAGGTATTCCCATGGTGCCGGGAACCCAGAATCTTTCGGCCGGTGAGGCCGGAGAGAATGAGGCGCTGGAATTCTGTAACACCTACGGTTATCCGGTGATGCTCAAAGCCACTGCCGGCGGCGGGGGCAGGGGGATCCGTGAAATCAACACGGATGAAGAACTCAAAGAACAGTACCCCATCGCCCGGAGTGAAGCCCTTGCCGCCTTCAACGACGATTCGGTGTATCTGGAAAAAAAGGTGGTGAATCCCAAACATGTGGAAGTCCAGGTCATGGCCGACGGAGAAGGTGCCACGGTTCACCTGGGTACCCGGGATTGCTCCATCCAGCGGCGGAACCAGAAACTGGTGGAGATCGCCCCTTCCATGATTCAGAATCCGGCCCTGCTGGATGAGATTTGCCACACGGCTGTCCGGGCTGCCGAAGCATCCAACTACTTCAATGCCGGTACGGTTGAGTTCCTGGTGGATAAGGACATGAATTTCTACTTCATGGAGATCAACACCCGGATTCAGGTGGAGCATACGGTGACCGAGATGGTCACCGGCATCGACCTGGTGCGGACCCAGATCAAGCTGGCCCTGGGGGAATCCCTTCCCTTTACCCAGGATCAGGTGCAGATCCGCGGCCATGCCATTGAAATGCGTATCAATGCAGAAGATCCCCAGAACAACTTCATGCCCGAAGGGGGGAAAACCGTCACCACCTATCGGTCCCCGGGCGGCTACGGTGTCCGGCTGGACGGCTTTGTCTACCAGGGCTTTACCATTCCCGAGGTATACGATTCCCTGCTGGTGAAACTGACGGTTCACGGGTTTACCTGGGAGGAGGCGGTGGACCGGCTGCGGCGTTGCCTGCAGAACTATATCATCACAGGTCCCAAGACCACGATTCCCTTTTACCTGAACCTGGTGGAAGATCCGGATTTTCAAAAAGGAGATTTTGATACCTCCTACCTGGATACCCATACGCACCTGTTTGACTACCAGGACGATGCCAGCGAGGGCAATAAGCTGGCCAGCCTGATTGCGGAGATTCATCACAAGGGGTTCAACCCCTTTGCCAGCTGATCCGGCGAAAATTTTGGTTTTAAAGATTTAAGATAAAAGGAGTTCCCATGAACCCGATTGTTCAAGGAATGGATATAAAAGAAGTACTCAGCCGGATCCGGGGATCTGAAGGGTATTTCATCACCAACACCGCCCGGGACATGTCCCAGTCCGACTTCAAAAACAGGATACTGCTGGATACCGACCTGAAGGCGGCCGAGGCAAGAGAAAAGTCCGGCTATCTCTCCCTGGAGATCACCGGTGGTGCGTCCGTGCATGTGGATATTCTGAGAAAACAGGTGGATCCCTTTCTCAAGCTCAGGCTGCTCCGGGAGAAGATGCCCAACACCATGTTTCAGACGCTCTGTCGCGGGGTCAATCTTTTCGGATACCGCCCCTACCCCCAGAACGTCATCCGACTGACTGTCAGGGAGTTCGCCAAGTATGTAGACGTCTGGCGGGTATTTGACTTCCTGAACCACGTACCCAATATGCAGGCGGTATTTGAGGAGGTGCAGAACGCCGGAAAAATTTTGGAGCCCTGCATCTGCTTTTCAACCGGGCCCGAGCACACCGATGATTTTTACGTGAACAAGGTGGGACAGATTCTGGAAGTGACCGGTGAGGATATCCTGCTGTGCATAAAAAATCATGGTGGTTTAGGTACCCCCAAACGCATCGGCGAGCTGGTGGCCTCCATCAAGGACCGGTATCCGGACCTGGTGATTCACTACCACGGCCACAACACCGACGGTAACGATATCGGCCGTATCACGGCTGCCGTTACCAACGGTGCACAGATCGTTGATGCCACCGACCATGCCTTTACCGGATATTTCGGTCCGCCCCCCGTATTGAGTGTGGTACAGACCCTGGCCGATTACGGTCATAAAGCAGAAGGTATAGATACCGCAGCCGTGATCGAAACCTCGGAGGTGCTCCGGAACGAACGTCAGCATTACGAGTTTTTTGAATCCCAGTTCAAAGGGTTTCTGCCCACCGTCCAGATTCACAAGTTGCCGGGTGGTGCCATGGGATCCAGCTTTGAACAAGCCGTAAAGGGCGAGTTCCTGGACAAGATGCCCGAAATTCTCCATGAAGAATTACCCAAGGTGCAGAAGGAACTTGGCAATTACTGGAGTGTCACCCCCGGTTCACAGATTCTCTGGACCACGGCGGTGAGCAATGTTCTGGGCGGTGACCGCTACGGCAACTGCTCCGGCGACCTGAAAAACCTGCTGCTGGGCAAATACGGCCCCTTCCCCTTTTACCAGCCTGCGGAATGGATATACGAAAAAGCCTTTGGGCCCGACTGGCGGACGGTTCTGGAAGAAGAGGGCGGTCTGGAAGATATCGGGGATATGGATATTGAAAAGGAAAGGGAAGATTTGGCCGCTAAAATCGGCAAAACGCCAACGGAGCAGCAATTGGTACTCTATCTCCAGCATCCCAAGGATGCGGTGGATTTCTTTGGGTTTGAAGAGAAATACGGTAAAGTCTACACCCTGCCGCCCTCCATATTCTTCAAACGCGGTGGTTTTGAGATGGGTGACGTACTTCAGTTCAAGGATCACAACGGTAAGGAGCATCACCTGGAAATCGGTCCCAGTCAACGCCATGAAAACGGGGACACCTCGGTTCACCTCAACGTGAACCATCACCAGCGAAAGTTCTGTATGCCGGCGGAAGCCTCTGAAGCAACGGTGCGGGAGCAGACGCTGTCCAAGCATGAAATTGAAGCCCTGGCCAAGTCCGGTGACATCAGAAGTCCGTTTAAAGCCAATGTCTGTGAGATCGGTGTTGCCGTGGGCGATCGGGTCGCTGCGGGTGATACGCTGGTGGTTCTTGAAGCCATGAAGATGCAGACTTCTGTTACTGCGGAACTTGGCGGTGTCGTGTCCGAGATTTCAGTGACCGTGGGAGATGCCCTGATTGAAGGGGATAAGATGGTGACCATCGATCCGGACGCCTAAGCATTATCCTATCGTAAAAGAATCGTAAAAGGCCCGCAGGCAGGGGGGATTCCCCGTGCTGCGGGCTTCTTTTTATGATAAAGCGGCCGGGTTGATACCGGTGGGAAAAAGTTTTCCCTGTCACTGTTTGTAGCCCGAAGCCCGGTGAAACAAAGCATAGAAGCGGTGAATCCTGTTCCATCCGGTGCAACGACTGTATCCCTTGTCCCGCAGGGGTTTCAGAGCGTTTGCTAATAAATGGGGAACCGCACAAGTTGCTTGACATTAGCGGCCAGGATTGATTAATTTGGTAAAATTCCCCTACACGGGTGGATATAATGCAATGGATAGAAGGAGGCTGCACCATGGAAGACGTTCCGGCGAGTGTTGAAGACCTTGATTCCGATGAGAGAGCCGCCCTGGTGGTCGACATGCTCACCCGCATTATTGTCCACCACGGTCTCTGGTTCGGTGAGGTCCGCCATCAGATGGGCATGGAAAAGGCCCTTGTTGCAATGGAAAAAGCCACAAAAAACAGTCTGGGTATCGCCATGAAGCATATTTCCTCCGTCCTTGGTTTTGACGCAGAGGGCGGAATTCCCGCGGCTCTGAAGGGGCTGGACGGGGCCACCATGGACAGCCTGACATCGGCCGTGGCCAAATCCTGGCTGGCCAATGACGGGGTCTGGTTCCAGGCCGTGGAGTTTGACCACGGGATGAACGATGCCAAACGCTGCAACGATTCCTGCTGGGGCAAATTTTCCCCCTACGAGGCCCATGCGGTGAAGCAGATTCTGAATCTGGGGAAGACCCCGGGTCTGGACGGACTGAAAAAAGCCCTGAATTTCAGGATGTATGCCTTTATAAACCGGCAGACAATCGTTGACGAGGGGCCCCAAAGTTTTGTATTTCAGATGAGCGAATGCAGGGTGCAGCAGGCAAGGCAGCGTAAAAATCTGGCGGATTATCCCTGTAAGTCGGCAGGCCTTGTGGAGTATGCCTACTTTGCCTCTGCCATCGATCCGCGCATAGAAACGGAGTGCATCGGCTGTCCCCCGGATGATCATCCGGAGGACTGGTTCTGCGCCTGGCGGTTTCGCCTGGCGGCACCGGAGGGATCAACTGAAAACAAGACCATCGCCGGAAGTTGAATTTAGCCTGTGAATATATGAGTTAAGATCTGTAAATATATAAGGAAGGGATTGTATTATGGGAGTCATTT
>JAKSBB010000740.1 GCA_022361315.1 Desulfobacterales bacterium | reverse complement strand
TGGATATCCTTATCCTTGGATTTTTCCTCGGTGGCGTACAATCTCATATACCCATCAAATTTTACCGTAGAACCGGAAACGGAGAACAGGTACCGTTCCGTGGCATTAATGAGAATGGATTTCTGGTCGATCTGTGCCTGTGCCATCTGGGAGGCTACAAATCTCTTCCAGATCAGGTCGTACAGCTTGAACTGATCTTCCGAGAGAAAGTTTTTCAGCTTGTCCGGGGTGTTGTAAACCGATGTCGGGCGGATGGCTTCATGGGCATCCTGCGTCTTGTTTTTATTTTTAAACTGCCGGGGTTCCTTTAACGCGTATTCCGGCCCGTAAGATTCACCGATGAGAGACAAGGCTTCTTCAGCCGCTTCCGGTGCGATACGGATGGAGTCCGTACGCATATAGGTGATCAGACCCTCAGGGCCGCCGCTGCCGATTTCAACACCCTCGTAGAGCTGCTGGGCCACAACCATGGTTTTCTTGGCAGAGAACCGCAGACGGTTGATGGCATCCTGCTGGAGCTTACTGGTGATGAAAGGAGGCTGCGGGTTGCGCCTGACGGTCTTCTTCTTGATTTCACTGACAATAAACTGGGCCGCCTCAAGATCCTTGACGATGGATGCGGCCTGTTCCCCGTTGGAGACCTTGGCTTTCTTATTGTCGATCCTGGTGAGAGAGGCGTTGAACTCCGGTGGCATCTGGGCCAGTAAATCCGCAGTGATGGTCCAGTACTCTTCCGGCTCAAACCTGCGAATCTCACGCTCCCGGTCGCAGATGATTTTTACGGCAACGGACTGAACCCGGCCGGCACTGAGTCCCCGCTGGACCTTCTGCCACAGCAATGGGGAGATCTGGTAGCCCACGAGGCGGTCAAGTTTTCGCCGTGCCTGCTGGGCATCATATTTGTTTGCATCGGGTTCCAGGGTCTTTTTCAGGGCCTCGGTAATTCCTTTTTTGGTCAACTCGTGAATCAAAACCCTATGGAACTGCCGTCCTTTTTTCTTGAGGATATCCATGATGTGGAAGGCAATGGCTTCACCTTCGCGGTCCGGGTCAGGGGCCAGGTAGACGGCATCTGCATCTTTGGCCTCCTTTTTCAGGGTGGAAATGACCTTGGCTTTATCCTTGATATTTACATATTTGGCCTTGAAATTATCTTCAACGTCAATCCCCAGGTTTTTTACCGGAAGATCACGTATGTGTCCGGCACTGGCCGCCACATTATAGTCCTTTCCCACGTATTTCTTCAGGGTTTTGATCTTGGTTGGAGACTCGACGATGATGAGGGGTTTTGCCAATTTTATTCCTCCGATTTTGAATAATAGTTTCCCGGATGCCGTAGTATAAGGCCTGACATTTCCATGTCAAGCAAGGCGGCTGAAACTTTGCCGCTGGTCAGTCCGGTGGACGCTATGATCGTATCGATGTGTTTCGGGTATGGATCGAGACGTTTATATACCATCATCTGGACTTTGTCCATGACGGGTTCTTGTTTTTTATATTGGGCGTTATGTTGGTTTTTCAGGGGAGCTGGTTTGGCTTCCGCATGGACAAATTGCTGCAGTTCATCAATGATGTCCATTTCATTTTCCACAAGGCGCCCGCCTTGCTTAATGAGGGCGTGGGTACCCCGTGAGTTGGCGGAACGCACCGATCCGGGCACGGCAAACACCTCCCGGTTATACTCACCGGCCAGCCGGGCCGTGATCAGTGAGCCGCTTCGCCGGGCGGCTTCCACAACAACGGTGCCTGCGGACAAACCTGCGATAATCCGGTTTCGCTGGGGAAAATAGGCAGGAAGCGGTGGCGTATCCGGAAAGTATTCCGTTATGACGGCCCCGTTATTTCGGATGTCACGGCTCAAACCTTTGTTCTGCCGGGGATACAGGTGTCCGTGTCCGGCCCCCAGAACGGCTAAGGTTCTGCCGGAACCGGCCAGCGCCCCCTGGTGGGCTGCGGTGTCTATACCCAGTGCCATACCACTGACAATGGTGAATCCGCATTCGGCCAGTTTCTGTGCCAGATAGCGGGCCGTGCCCAGGCCGTAGGCCGTGGCTTTTCTGGAACCGACAATGGAGATACAGGCTTCATCAGCAGAGATATTTCCGTCACTGATCAATAAGAGCGGCGGATCGGGTATTTTTTTGAGCAGATCCGGATAGGTGTCATCGGTGAGTACGGTTATGAAAAGACCATTGGACTGAACCCGTTTCAGCTGTTTCAGGGCATCTTTTCTGTATGTGTTGTGATTGACGATAACCTTCCGGATTTTAGGTGTGAGTCCGTCAATTTGTTTTAGCGTGTCTTCGGATGCGTTCAGGATATCAGCAGCTGTGTTGTCTGTGTTCGGCTCTGCTGTGTCGTCGTTGGCCGGAGCGGAAAAGTGTCGTATCAGCTGCTTGAGACGCCGGGGGCTCAAGTGCGGCAGCGTTTTTAGTATGAACCAGGGAAGATATTTTTCCGTGTGGGAATCCATTCCTTTGGGGAATTACTGATAATCCTTTAATTTAATCTGGGCTTTTTCAGCCGCAGGGGAAAAGGGGTATTTTTTGATCACCTGTTTTAAAAAATGGGTGGCCCGGTTGATATCATCCATGGACAGATAGGCGTAGCCGGTTTTCAACATGGCATCCGGTACCTTTTCTGCTTTCGGATAGGTGCTTACCAGGTCTTTGAATACGGTGGCTGCAGTCTTATAATCCCCCTTGGTGTAGTAGCACTCCCCCAGCCAGTACATGGCATTGTCTGCCAGTGCATGATCGGGATGCTTTTGGGCAAAGGTGGAGAACAGGTCTGCGGCATTATCAGTATCGTTGGCCAGCAACAGGGTTCGGGCCTCTTTGTAGAGCTGGGCCGGATCAGAGTATTCCACGGAATAGCGGATTTTTTTCTGTCCGGCCGCCTGACTCTCCAAGGTTTTGACCTTGTCTTCCAGTAAAACAATTTTTTCCTGGAGGGCTTCGATCTCTGCGTCCTTATCTGCTTCTATGGCATCCGTTGCCGTACCTTCGGTCTCTGCTTCAGGTGCGGCGGGAGTACCAGTCACGGCAGGTGGCTTCTGAAACATATTCAGGGTCGAGCAGGCCGGCATCGCCATAAAGGCGATGCCGATGATCAAAATCAGGAAAAAACGGGGTTGTCTTACCGGAACCATAAATTATCCTTTGGTCTGGGCTGCAAGTACGATGGGGGTTGCAACAAAGATTGAGGAAAACGTACCGATGATCACACCGATGATCATGGCCAGGGCGAAGTTATGGATGATCTCACCGCCCAGGAAGAACAATGCCAGAAGCACGATCAGGGTGGTCAGCGAGGTCAGGATGGTCCTGGACAGGGTTTCATTGATGCTCTTGTTGAACAATCCGGGCATGGCGGCTTTGTCGTCCGTGCCTTTGATGTTCTCACGAATCCGGTCAAACACGATGATGGTATCGTTCAGTGAGTAGCCGATGATGGTGAGCAGGGCTGCAATGATGGGCAGGGAAAAATCCAGGTCCAGCAGGGAGAATATGCCCACGGTAATGAATACATCGTGAATCAGGGCAACAATGGCACCCATGGCAAACTGGAGTTTCAGGGTCCAGAACAGCGCAAGGCTGACCGCCAGGGCCGCAGCAATCAGGAAGGGCATGGACACGTTGAAGACGGACAGGAAATAAACTGCCGTCATCAGGGACCCTGCCGTGATGCCTGCGATGGTCCACTTCTGTTCAAATCTTCCGGAAATGTATATGGTGATGAACAGCAGGGAGTAGAAGATGGCCAGCAGGGCCTTTTTCTTCAGATCGTCGCCCACCTGGGGACCGACCATTTCCACACGCCGGATTTCCGGGGTGAGGGTAGTGCTTTTTTGAATGCCGTCAACGATGGCGGCTTCCAGGTTGTCTTTCAGATCTCCGGAATTGGAGGTCCGGATCAGGTATTCATTGTCCTGAGACTGGCCGAATCCCTGAACGGAGGCGTCCTTCAACCCGAGATCATTGAGACCCGAACGAATGTCGCCGACATCCACAGCCTGGGTGAATTTCACCTGAACCAGGGTACCCCCGGCGAAGTCAATACCGTAGTTGGGCCCCCGGTGAACAATCAGGGAAACCAGGCCGGCAATGATCAGGGCCAGGGAGACAAATAAACCGATCTTCTGTTTCCCCAGAAAATCGATGTTGATATCATTTTTGATAAACTGCATTGATTCGTTCCTTATATGCTAAGCGTGGATGTTGTCTTGTTCTGGAGTACGAGGTCATAGATACTCTTGGACAATACCAGGGACGTAAACAGACTGGCCAGGATACCCATCCCCAGCGTCCAGGCAAAGCCCTTGATGGGGCCGGTGCCGAACTGGAACAGAACCACGGCTGCGATCAATGTGGTGACGTTGGCATCCAGAATGGTCAGGGTGGCCCGTTCGTATCCGGCATGGACGGCTGCCAGCGGGGTTTTTCCGGAGCGCAGCTCCTCCCTGATTCTTTCGAAAATAATAACGTTTGCATCCACTGCCATACCAATGGTCAGAATGATACCTGCAATACCCGGCAGGGTCAGGGTGGCTTCGAAAGCCGCCAGGCCGCCGCCGATGATGATGATGTTTACGATCAGGGCCAGGTCGGCTATCAAACCGGCGCCTTTGTAGTAAATCACCATGAAAATGATCACCAGGATACCGCCCACGATCATGGACATCAGACCCATGCGTACGGAATCCGCACCCAGGGTCGGCCCAACGGTCCGTTCCTCGATGATTTTAACCGGAGCGGGCAGGGAGCCGGCTCTCAGGGCGATGGCCAGGTCCTTTGCTTCCTCAAGGGAAAACTGACCGGTGATGACGGCCTTGCCGCCGGCAATCCGCTCATTGATGTTAGGGGCGGAGTATACGGTTTTATCAAGGACAATGGCCAGACGGCGGTTTACGTTGTTCGCCGTAATCCGGTCAAAAATTCTGGCCCCTTTACGGTTGAATTCAATGCCCACCTGGGGCTGCTGGTATTGGTTGAATTCCACCCGGGCGTTGATGAGAAGGCTGCCGTCAAGGAGTACCTGTTTTTTGATGAGATAGGGAACCAGGGTCTCAGCACCGGTGGTGCTGTCTTCACGTTTCTGGTAAAGAATTTCGGAACCCACCGGCGGAGTGCCTGACAGCGCGCTGTTGAGGTCTGCTTCGTCATTGACAAGCTGGAAGGTCAACTGGGCAGTTTTTCCGATCAGTTTTTTGGCCCGGTCCGGATCCTGAATACCGGGTAGCTGCAGCAAAATACGGTCATCGCCCTGAATCCGGATGTCGGGTTCACTGACACCGAACTCGTCAATCCTGTTTCGGATGGTTTCCAGGGCCTGCTCTGTGGCCATTTTCTTGAGTGTGTTTGCCTCCTGGTCAGGCAGACGGAGGGTAAAGGAAATACCGCCTTCCACAGGTCCTGTGGTGGGGATTTCCAGGTTGGGATAGTCGTCTGCAAGAAGCTTTTCAACCGCAGCTTTATTATCCTGGCCGGAAATTTTAGCCAGAATCTGGTTGTTGGACTCCCGGGTAATCCCGAGATGTTTGATCCCTTCTGATCTAAGGTCTTTTTTCAGCTCTGAAATGGTCCGTTCCAGCTCATTTTCCACTGCTTTTTCGTTCTGAACTTCTAATACCAGGTGCATCCCGCCCTGAAGGTCCAGCCCTAAATTGATTTTTTTATGGGGCCAGACATCCATGAACGTGGGCAAAAGGCAGACAACCGCAGTCACAAGAATACCCAGAATCAGTACGCGTTTAAAGGTCAGGTGTTTCAATCTCATTTTCTCCTGAAGGTGATCTTTTTTCGGCCTTCTTAAAATAATGATGTAGGGGAAGTGATTTCTGCGCTGAAGCACACGCAGAAATCATTTCGATTTAGAAGTGCCCGCTAATTTTTTTCTTTTTTGGGTGCAGCCTCATTGTCGGATACCAGAGCAGCCACATTGCCTCTGGAAATTTTGATTTTAACCTTTTCGGCAATTTCAAGACCGATGGTGGTATCGTCAAGATTCAGGATGGTGCCGTAAATACCGCCGGTGGTGACGATTCTGTTGCCTTTTTTGAGGTTGCCGATCATCTCTCTGTGTTCTTTGGCTTTTTTCTGCTGGGGCCGGATCAAAAGAAAGTAGAAAATGGCAAACAGAATAATAATGGGCAGAAATCCGGCAAGCCCGCCTGCCTGTCCTGCCTGTCCGCCTGTGGGTCCCATTGCAAATGCTGTACTAATCAAGGTTTTCCTCCTTAAACGTTATGTGTAGAATCATGATTTTTTGGCCGGAATCCAGATGTTTTTTCCATCAAACTGGAGCCGGTCCACATTGGTAAAATTAATTTCATCAAGCAGGTTAAACACTGCTTCCATATTATAGACAACCACCTTGCTCAAAGGGTCGATGAGGTTGATATCCTGGGTCACCCTCTCTTCCAGCAGGTTGTAGATAATCACCATGGTTTCGGAAAATTTCAGAATTTTCCCGACACCGGAACTCATACCGGCGTTTCCCGGTTCATCCGCCTGTTCCTGCACCGGAATACCCCGTGACGCATAGTAGTCTCTTAAAATTCTGAAATGAATATTCCAGAGATTGTCTCCGGGCTGGACCACATAAACACCGTATTCTTTTATTCTGGTGGGCTTGGTAAATCCTTCGTCCGTAATTTCTTCCTGATAGACTTTTCCTTCTTCGGCAAATGCCTTTTCAAGGATTTTCTGCATGGATACCGTGGATTCACCCACGGTAAAGGATTCATCGGATTTGACGATCATATCCAGGCTTTTCTTAATCCCCAGGCTTTTTTTCCGGTCCACCATCATGGTTTTGAGTTCTTCGTTTTTATCCAGATCTTTGTAGTCAATGGTTTTGGGCGTGGGAATCTCTCCTGTGACCACTGTATTATCCGGGGTGTTGCTGTCACCGGTTCCGGTACCGGCGCCGTTACCGGAACCGACAGTCTTACCGTTTTCTAAAGAGGGTGAACCGGTTGAATCCGGGGCCTGGCGGGACATAAAAAGGGTGATTCCCACAACACATATGACTGTCGCAATTCCGATCAGAACCAGTGTTTTCTGCTTGCTTTTTCGGCTGTCCCGGAGCATATTTTCTCCTCTTTAAAGCGTTAATCATCAGATCCGGAGGATCTTTCCCAGATCAGTGTAAATTGTTCCACATACACCGACACGCCTGAGTTGTCAAGGTATGAGCCCTTGTGACCCGATCAGATCAGGTTGTGACCGGGGTGATGCTGTTTTCCCCGGAAACCATTTTTGCGTCGATTTCAATGGAGATGAACACCCTGCGTTTGTGCTCCAGTTCCATGAGTTCTTCTCGTTTGGTATTGAGCACGTAATAGGCCACTTCGGCCGGCAGGTGGCAGACGAATTTCTGGTCATCCTCTGCTTTAAGGGTACGCAGATTGAGCTGACGAAGGAAGGCCAGCCCCTGGGTTTCCACGGAAGGTGTCATACCCCGGCCGTTGCAGTGGGCGCAGGTTTCATAGGCCCCGTAAGTAATGGAGTGTCTGATGCGCTGGCGGGACATTTCAAGGAGGCCGAAGGCGGTGATGCCCCCGACTTTGGTTTTTGCCTTGTCTGATTTTAATTGTTTTTTCAGGGTCTTGGTGATATCCGCCTTGTGCCTGCGTTCTTTCATATCGATGAAGTCCACGACAATCA
>JAKSBB010000879.1 GCA_022361315.1 Desulfobacterales bacterium | reverse complement strand
CGCCAATAGTGATATCCCCGTTCTTTTGCCCGATAGGCCACAGCATCCATCATGGGGGCGGTTCCCTCGTCCGGTCCGAAAAACACCATCTCCGGTTTTCCGTAGTGATCTTTTACGTCCGGATCGGGAATGATGAGATCCATGATCCCTTCCGTGTAATCGTAAAGGGCCTGTATGCCATAGGCGGCATACAGGGGGTGGGGCACCACAACACCTTTGGAGCCGCTTTCGCAAATGTCCTTGTGTTTGAGACGCTGGGCTTTGGGGCCCAATGCATAGTTGAGGAGAACGGCATTATCAAGTTCTGCCCCATGATTGCTCGGCGTTACCCTGATCATTCTCAGGCCGCCCCGTGCAATATCATCCGCTCTCAGGTGAGTGCCGCAGGCATAGTGACCGTTCGCAAAGAAAATACCGAATACAAATTGATCGTACACAAGGGGGTCAAGCACCTGGTTATCCAGCCGGAAACAAAAGGAGCGTTTTTCAGGTTTGTAAAAGTTGGTTTTCAAAACGGCGGTAATGAATCTGAACATGAAAGAGAATATATCGTGCGCTTTGGGATCGTCCATAAATCGGATGTCCAGCATTTGCCGGAAACTCTCCCACTCAGAATGTATCTCGGGTTCAGTCAGTTCGCATGGGCCGGCCGGATTGAATTTCCGGTTAAACAGCCGGTAGAGAAATTTGATCAGATCAGGATGGGCACAGGTGGATTCAAGGATCGTTCTGAAGGTGTAAGTGGACTTGTTGGATTCGTGAATCCGGGAAGCAAGGGTGGCCTTGTGATCGATGTTCGGCAGTTTTTCCATCAATTCCCGGTCGCTGCGGTTCCCACGTTCATTGTATATGAACATATGGGTGAAATCCGCGGCATTGCCGGCAAAAAGCATTTCCTTGAAGGTTAATTGTCCCGTCACATAAGACCGGGTCACCCCATTGACTGAGAAGCTCAGGAATGCCCGCAGGTCATCAATGACTTTCTGCTCCCTGTCCCGGGGAAGCTCCCCCTTCACATAAAGGGAGCATATGGACGACGGAACGTTGGCTTCGTTGGCATAGGGTTCCCAATAGGCCCGGCTGATGACCAGGCCGTGCTCGCCAAACAGTTTCCGCAACAGGGCCAGCTGAGGGCGCTCAAAGTCCAGGTTAAACATGAACCTGATTTCTCCGATATCCGACAGGTTGAACACTTCAACCTCCGGGATCACAGAGGCGCTCAACCGGTTGAGAAGCCTTTCATACCGGTCCCTGGTCAGACGTGGCGTCGCAATATAGTCCTGATCCAGACCAAACAGGAACCGTGAACCGGAAAAGCGGTCCGTTGAGAAATCCGCCACGGTTTCCGGCCTGGACATGTATGTGTAATATTCTTTCTCCGGGTTATAATAATACTCCCGGCGGTGGCCCACAACCTGGGACTCCAGCATGGTTTCCATGGCATCCCGGGTTTCCCGGGTGGCGATGCGGATCCGTTGAATCTGGCTGGTCCGGGTATCATCGAAATTGATATCTGCCACCCGTGAGGCCAGTTCCACCTTTTCCCCCTGCACCTTTAAACTCCTGGCAATGGAGAAAAGAATGTGTTTGAGGGAGGCTTTTTTAATGGTTTCAAAAAAATAATTGGGTAGGCCCAAGTCGTTGAGAAGGATGCCTGCTGCACGGTTGATGCAGTTGGCCGTAATCAACCCCTCGGATGAAAGATCAATCACCGCTTCATACAAGAGGCTGGGGTTGAGATTCACGCGCTTGGCCTGGTTGATAATGATTGTACCTGCTGATACAGGACGGTTGTACCGGGGTTCCATTTGGGTCTCCTAGTTCGCCGTCGCATTGCTGCGGCGTGCAGATCGTATTAATGTACAGGTGTTGAAATCTTTGGCTTGAATTATGAGTCGGGATATCGAACACCATGGCCTAGAACAATATCCGGAAAGCTTAGACGGACAGATCCGGGGATCTGTCCGTCTTTAAATGTACAATTGGCAGATTTTGCTTAGCTTGCTTTCAGCGCTGCGGTGAGGGCGGGCACAACGTCAAAAAGATCGTCTACGATGCAGTAATCCGCTGACCGGAAAATAAGGGCGTCCGGGTCATTGTTGATGCCCACAATCACATCGGAAGTGGACATACCGGCAATGTGCTGCATCGCCCCGGAAATACCGCAGGCGATGTAAAGTTTCGGAGACACGACCTTTCCGGTTTGCCCCACCTGTTCGGACTGGGGGCGCCATCCAAGATCGACTGCGTTCCGGGATGCGCCGATGGTACCGTTCAGCGCCGTTGCCAGTTCTTCCAATACAGAAAAATCCTCGCTTCCCAATCCGCGTCCCCCGGCAACAATATAATCTGCTTCGGTGAGTTCGGCTTTGGTTGATACTTCGATTTTTTCTTCGATGAGGGTCACATGGACTTCCCCCGGATCAACCGCCAGCATTTCCACTTTGCCTTCGCCCTGATTTTCCTCTAATTCAAATACGTTGGGCCTGATGGATGCCAGCTGCATATCCCCTTGCATTTCCACCTCTGCGACGACCTTTCCGCCGTAGAGATTACGGATGCCGATCAGGTTGCCCTCCTCCAGTTTGAAGGCGGCGCACTCAACGGCCAGGCCGGTTTCAAACCGGGCAGCGATGCAGGCGGAAAGTTCCTTGCCCTGCCGGGTGGCCCCGAAAAGAACAACCTTTGGCTCCCGGTCTTTGATAATATCACCGATGATGTTCTCATATTCACAGGGTCTGAATGTCCCGATGGCCGGATCGTCTGCAACCAGGATCACATCCGCGCCATAGGTCTTTAGTTCCGGGGCTTTATCTGCGACACCTGACCCGAGCACTACCGCCGTCAGCGGTTGATCCAACTCGTCGGCCAACCGTTTTCCTTCACTTAAGGCTTCAAGAGAAATTTTACGGAATTCTCCGTTCCATATTTCTGTAATGACCAGTACTCCTTGCGCCATTGCTTGAAATCTCCTTTGCTTAAATTACGCGGGCCTCTTCTTTAAGAAGCCTAACCAGCTCGTCAGCTTTATCTGCCGCAGTGCTCCCCTTGATGACTTTGCCTTCATTGCGTTTGGGCGGATGTGCCATGGCACGGACCTTGGTTTTCGCACCCTGGGCGCCGAGTTCGTCAATGTTCAGGTCAAGTTCTTCCAGTTCCCGTTCGTCAGCCTTTTTCTTTTTGGCTTTCATGATGGCACGGAATGCCGGATACCGGGGTTCGTTCATTCCCTTCTGGGCGGTTATAATGGCCGGAAGTGCTGCTTTAACCACGGCGGTGCCGCCGTCAATGCTCTGTTCGCAGATAATGTCCTCTCCCTGGATCTCCTGCTTGGTGACAAGGCTGATCATGGGGATCTTGAGCATTTTGGAGATATGGGCCGGTACCTGATAGTTGTCATTGTCCACCGCCCGCACGCCGGCAAGAATTAGGTCATAGGGCGTATCGTCGAGGGCCTTGGCAATGATCTTGGATGTGGTAAATGCGTCCGCCGCACCATAGACCTCATCATCATATTCGTCGTTGATGTGGATGGCGTTATCTATGCCCATGGCGTAGGCCACCCGGATGGATTCCGATACACGGTCCGGTCCCACGGAAATAGCGGTTACAGTGACATCATCACGGCTCTCCTTGATCAGCAGGGCCTCTTCCAGTGCATATTCATCGTAGGGGTTGATGACCCACTTGATATCTTCGGTATCCAGACTTACCCCGTCTTCCGCGATTTCAACCTCGGACTCCGTATCGGGCACCTGTTTCATTAAAACGATAATATCCATTTATACCTTCCTCAACTCCTTTGTTTTTTATTCCGATCTTTCCTGTAAGTATTTTTCTATAATTTCGTTTACCTGGCCTTTAACATCTGCTGAGACTTCCGGGGGTTCATGGGATGAAATTATTTTCCCGGCCTCTGCATAGGCTCTGTCAACGATGTCCTGCTGTTCCAGTTTAACCCAGCCTTTACGGTTGCGGCGGTCAAACAGTGAGGGGTTTGACAGCTGTCTCAGGCGCTGGAGGGTATGGGGGCTGCTTAAAAATTCACCGCCGGGGCCCTGGGCTTTGATCATGTCCAGCGCAATTTCATCCTCGCTCATGTCAACACCGTTCAACAGCACCTTGATATTGTTGACCATATCGATGTCCATCATGAATTTGGCGTAATCAAAGGTGAACCCCAGTTCAATGGCACCGAGCCCATTAATGATGTTCAGTCCGGACATGGCTGTAATCACGCCGTTCATGGCGGATTCGTAACCGCATTGGGCATCAATGGTTTTACAATCCGAATGAAATCCGGATCCGTGGCTGGGAAGATTAAAATACCTGGATATCTGTGTGATACCGGCCGATATCATTGCCATTTCGGGGGCACCGTAGTCACTGCCCATGAAGCGCAGGTCCATCATTGTGCCGCTGTTGGAGACAAAGGTTCGCGTCCCCGGCCGGGTCAACTGGCCTAAAATCAGACCGGCAAGTATATCTGTCCATACGATCACCAGGGTGCCTGACAAAGAGGCCGGCGTTGACATGGCAAGGAGGGGGACCGGGGAAGATACAAACCCGCCGCCTTCAAGGAGTGCGGACTCAATGATGAGATCCGCACAGTTCTTTTCAAGTCTGAAGGGATCGGTAGGACAGGTAAGGGTAGTGAAAAGGGGGCGTTTCTCCAGATTTTCCCTGCTGCCGGCATGGGCTGCTGCAATGTCGGCAAGTACCTGGAATTTTTCCGCATCCACAGGACCGATAAGAATATGTTTTCCCGTGTTTTCAAACATGGCCTGGGCATTGAACACCGGATGCGTGCCCAACGGTTTTTCCAGTGCCGCCGCCATACGCTGCACCACGGCAACCTGGTCAAAATGATCACAGAGCCGTGTAATGTCTGCGACATCCTGCTGGGTGGTCTTTCTGATCTCCCTGGTTTCAGGATCGATAATCTGGATCTGCTCTCCAAAAGGCGTAAAGGTGATATGGTTGTCTTTAAAGGTATAACCCGAGTCATCGCCACGGCCATATACCGTTACGTTTCTGGGGGTGTCGTCCAGGCATTTTTCAACCACTGCAGAGGGGATTTTAACAATACCGTATTCTTTATGTTCTTCCACCTGACATCCGCCGCTGTTGAAAATTTCCAGTGCGCGGGGATTGTCCTCAACTTTTATTCCGGTGTTTTGCAGCAGATCCAGTGCGGATTCATGTATTTTTTCAATTGATTTTTTCGACAGGCCGTTAATGGACCAGGCAAACTCATGTAGGGATTTATTATTAACAGGTTGCAGCATTTTGAACCTCCTTAAAATGTTGTGAACCTGTTTGATTCAGGCTCATTCATTACCGTTTTATTGTTCTCTCACGGTCCTTAAAATAGCATGTTTTTTACGCTCAATTGGTTGAGTTTTACGTAATATATTACGAAGGTCTGGATGTCAATAGAATTATGATTTGCTGTTTTTGGATCTTCTCTCGGAATATGGTAAGACTTGTTTTCGGTTAAGGGCTCTGCGTTATTTGTGTAGATTTTACAGTGCGTTGAGGTGTTTTTGTGTCGAATTGATGTGGGTGCGATTCATTGGAACGGCTCCATTGTTTTTTTGTTTGAAAATAAATATTGACATAAATATTGTCTTTAATATATTAAATTTCAATCTGAATTATTTGACTATATTACCGGCATTTTGAGTGGGTGGCAGTCTTATATGGTTAGAAAAACAGCAGTTCGATCTATGAAGATATATTAGAAAGGGGTCTGAAAACGCCATAAACAGGCAATAAATATGTAACAGGAGTTCTTCCGGTGGAGCGCAAAGAGCCATGCTTGATAATAAACGGCTAAAACCAACGGCACCAAGTCTAAGGAGACTAAGATGACACCCAAGCAAAGAGTGATGGCAGCAGTTAATCACGAGGAACCGGACCGGGTTCCTCTGGATGTCGGTGCAAGTGCCGTCACCTCCATTCATTATATGGCGTATAATGATCTGGTGTCTCATTTGGGGCTCAATGATTTGGTGCGCGGGAGAAACCGGGTAAAATTCATGGACCTGGTTCAAGGTGTGGTGCAGGTGGATGAAGCCTTTGCCCGGAAGTTCTCGGTTGATGCAAAAGGATTTGTTCCCGGAAGCTATGACGCAAAATGGGATGACAGGGTTAGCGGCAAGAAAGACGAATGGATCATCAAAGACAGTTTTGGTGGCACCTGGTCCTGTCCGAAGTCAGGCTTTTATTTTGATCAGCGGCCGGGAAGTTTCCCCATGGCCGAGTTTACTTCGGTTTCCGATGTGGAAAATTTTGAATGGCCGGAATTGATCAGTCAAAAAGAACTGGACGATTTGCCCGGCGTGCTGCGAAGCTTGGATCCCCATTATGCGCTCTTACTCGGGGAGCCGATCGGCGGCATTTTTAATACCTGTTTTAAGCTTCGGGGTTACAATACATTTTTTCTTGATCTGGCAATCAACCCGGGCCTTGCCGGTTGTTTGATGGAGAAAATAACCCAAATAAAAATCAAATATTGGGAAAGTGTTTTGGAAAGGGCGGGAGATCTTATCGATATTTTGGTCCTGGAAGATGATCTGGGCCATCAGAATACAACAATGATTTCCCCCGATATGTATAGGACCCTTATAAAGCCCCATCACCAACGACTCATATCCCGCCTTAAAAAGATCTCGCCCGATAATATAAAGATCATGCTGCACAGTTGCGGATCTGTTTATCATTTCATTCCCGATTTGATTGAGGTTGGAATTGATATTTTAAATCCCGTACAGACGACTGCAGCCCATATGAATACAGCAACCCTAAAAAAAGAGTTCGGGGCTGATCTCGTATTTTGGGGCGGCGGTGTTGATATACAAAATGTATTGCCGTTCGGCAGTCCGGCGCAGGTCGGGGACGAGGTTAAAAAAAGGATGGACGACCTGGCTCCGGGCGGCGGTTTTGTCTTTGCTGCGACGCACAATATCCAGCCTAAAACCCCGCCTGAAAACATCGTAAAAATGTGGGAGGCGTTTCAGGATAATTGCGCTTATTAATGGTGCGTTTATCAAAAATATAATTGCGGAACGATAAATAGCCGTTTTAAACGGCGTCAAAACCAAAGGAGGGTAGTTATGCGGAGTTCAAAAGAAGTACATCCCGGTATCCGGAAAATGAACAAGCAGTTCAAAGAGGGTAAAATCAGCCGGAGGGAATTCTTAAGAAATGCAACTTTACTGGGTATGTCCGCGGTGGCAGCCAGCCAGTTGGCAGGGTTGCCATTTGTCAGCAAGGCTATGGCTTCTCCCGTTAAAAGAGGGGGAACCATCCGGATATCAACACAGGTCCAGAAATTGACTCATCCGGCCCAACTCTCCTGGATCCAGGCAACAAATCAACTGCGCCATGTGGCGGAGTATCTGACTTATACGGACAAAGACAATATTACCCATCCTTACCTGCTGGAAAGCTGGGAGGCCAGTGACGATCTGAAAACCTGGACCCTAAACCTGCGTAAAGGGGTCACCTTTAACAACGGTGACGAATTCACAGCCGACGATGTGGTGTTTACCATGGGACAATGGTTTGACAAAGAGGTCGGATCTGCAATTAAGGGGCTGATGGGCAGCTATCTGGACATGGGCGGTGTTGAAAAAGTCAACGCCCATCAGGTGAGATTGAACCTGAAGCAACCGGAAATCGCGGTTCCTGAAAATCTATTCCATTTCAGCGCATTTATTTTAAACCACAGGACGTTTAAAGGGGATTTCCTAAAAGCGCCCCATGGTACGGGTCCGTTCACCATTGAATCCTATAGAGAAGGTGAAGAATGTATTCTAAAGGCGCGCAAAGATTATTGGAAAAAGGATGAGCCCTATGTTGACAAGCTTGAGTTTATTGACATGGGAAGCGAAATTGCACCTCAAACGGCAGCGCTCAGGGATGGAAGTACCGATGTGTTTGATACTTCAGGCGCAAGCCAGGTGAGTGTCTATAAAGCGCTCGAAGGTGCACCTGATGTGAATATCATTGCAACCAACTCCAATTATACCCGGGTCCTTCGTATGCGGGCGGATATAAAACCCTTTGACAATCCAAAAGTGCGAAAGGCATTGATGTTGTGTCAGAATCGCGAAAAAGCACTTCACCTGGCGCATTTTGGCAAAGGGCTTCAGGGGCAGGATACCCATATCAGTCCCAAACATCCGGAGTATTGTAAAAAGCCGGTTCCCAAATACGACCCCCAGACTTCCATGAAACTCCTGAAGGAAGCTGGGCATCCAAAAGGGATTACGTGTAAACTTGCATTCCCCAACGGATATCCGGATGTGGTGCGTTGGGCTGAAATTATCAAGGAAGACGCCAGGGCCGGCGGATTCAATATTACTCTGGAGCCCATGCCCAACAGCCAGTACTGGGAAAAATGGAAGGACAATGTGCTGGGTATCACCACATGGGCCCACCGCCCCCTGGGTACCATGCTGCTGAATCTGGCATATGCAACGGATGATCAGGGTAAGCCGGTGGACTGGAATGAAACCCGCTGGGTGGATAAAGAGTTCAACGAGATCCTGAGAAAAGCCAACGGTACACTTGACCTGGAGCAGCGGCGCAAGCTTTGTTGTAAGCTGGAAGATATCCAGATGGAGCGGGGGACTGTGGCCTTATCTTATTGGTGCGATTATTTTGTTGCCGCCAGTAAAAAAGTTCAGGGATTTGAAGGTCATCCCAGCGGTTACATCAACCTGAGCAAAGCCTGGCTTTCCTGAGTGTTTTAGTTTTTTCAATCGGCGGGCCCTGGGGTCAAGGGCCTGCTTTTAACCTTCAGGAGTTTTCATGGCTATTTTTATTATCAGGCGGTTGATTCTTATGGCCGCGACAATGCTTTTCGTATCCATAGCTGTTTTTGCCATCACTGAATCCTCTCCTGGCAACCTGGCCAGAAATGTGCTCGGTGCCTATATCACGGATGAGCAGGAGGCGGCCTTCCTTGCCCAACGCGGACTGGATCAGCCCGCGTATACAAGGTATCTTCGGTGGCTGATCGGCAGTGACTGGCAGGCGGAAAAAAAGAGTGGCTTCCAGCTCCATCGCATTTACCTGGATTCGGGGTTTTATGAGTGGTGGGCAAAAGACGGTGACGGCACGCTGCTTCAATGGCGAATGGAGGGGGATGCGCTTATCCGGATCAAACGCAACCCCGACGGCAGTGTTGAAGAAAGCCCGGCCACCGGATCGTGGAAAAAGGACAGTAAGGGCACTGAATATTTTTGGGGCGTGAATACCAAAAACAGTGTCGTCCGCTGGGAAAGAGGGGCGGACAGCAAGACCTGGACCATGACTTCCGGTGGAGAATGGCTGGAGACCAGCGGGGCTCCCGTGGCGTACATCCCCTTGAAAAAAGGACTATTGCGCGGGGATCCGGGTGTTTCTCTTCGCACGGGGCGGCCGGTTATCAAGAGTCTTTTGACCAGAACAAAAAATTCGATGATTCTGGCGGGTATTGCCTTTGTTATCGTGATGCCCCTTGCCTTATTTCTGGGGTTTGTCGCCGGGCTCTACGAAGGGAAATTTCGTGACCGTCTTTTATCCATCGGCGGCATGATTTTTTCCGTAACACCGGAGTTTGCCACCGGGATATTCTTGATTCTTATCCTGGGTGTCTGGCTGCAATGGGTACCGGGGGCGGCGGTGATCGGATCGGATTCTCCCTTGAGCAAACCGGAGATGCTGGTTTTGCCGGTACTGACGCTGACCTTGATCGAATTGGGGTATATTCTGCGGATAACACGGGCGAGCGTGGTGGAAACCATGCGCTCCGCGTTTATCCGGACGGCGCATCTCAAAGGGTTGCCGTTTTGGGTGGTTGTGGCCAAGCATGCGGCACGCAATGCGCTGCTGGCACCCATTACTGTTATTATGCTCCATGTGAACTGGCTTCTGGGCGGAATCGTTATCGTAGAGGTGGTGTTTGGATACCCGGGAATGGGGCAATACCTGCTGGATTCCGCCTTATATAAGGATATAAATGCCCTGGAAGCCGGCGCCATGATCCTTGTTACCGTTGCCGTAGGGACTCAGCTTCTGGCTGATATTTTATATACGTTCCTGAATCCAAGAATCCGCTATACCAATTAGCCGGAAATGATTGATGGAACGTCTGCCATGAAAATAGAACAGGAGTGCCAAATGAATTCATTTGAAGTTGCGGTTGAGGATGCACCGGAAGAATTCCCGGAAGTCAGTGTTTGGCAAAATAGAAAAGAGCGGTTGCAGGCCGGCGCAAAAATTCTCTTTGCATCGAGAATTGCCACTGTTGGCCTGGTAATCGTCCTTTTCTGGCTTTTTGTAGCCGTTTTTGCACCTCTGCTGACACCCTATTCTCCCACCGAACAGGACTGGCGAAATCCCAACGTCGGTCCCTGTCTTGAGCATCCCCTGGGGACTGACGAGTTGGGCCGGGACCTGTGGGCACGCCTCATATACGGTGCCAGGGTGGTCCTGGTATACCTGCCGGTTTCCGAAACCCTCTGGATCCCTGGCGGAACAGCGATATGGGGTGTGTTCACCGCATTGCTGGTGGGCTCTGTACTCGGGCTGTACGCGGGGTATAAAGGGGGGTGGGGCGATGAGCTGATCATGCGGTTTCTCGATGCCATGATGGCCATCCCCGTTATTCTCTTATACTTAATTATTGTGACCGCCCTGGGGCCAAGCGCTGTAAACGTTGTCATTGCAATAATGATTGCGGGTGTCCCGGGAATTGCCAGGCTGGTGCGGGGGTTGACCCTGGATCTCAGAACACGGGAATTTGTCAGGGCTGCTGAAACCCGGGGGGAAAAGAGCTGGTATATCATGTTTGTGGAAATCCTGCCCAACGCCAGGGGACCTATAATTATTGATGCGATGCTGCGGATCGGATATGCGATTTTTTCCATGGGAACCCTGGGGTTCCTGGGGATCGGAATGCCGCCACCGTCGCCGGACTGGGGGTCCATGGTCGCCAAGGGGCGGGAGTTTATTCTCCATGGGAGTCCCTGGGCGGCCCTGTGGCCATGTCTGGCAATCGCCAGCCTGGTCGTCGGACTTAACCTGCTGGCCGATGGTTTGCGTGAGGAATCCACGCGTTACAATTAAACCCGAAAAAGGCCTGGGCGGCAGCGGCCGGTCAGGCCTTTCAACTACCATATGTGAGAATTATGCACCCGAATAAAGACGCTGTTCTGGACGTAAATAATCTGGCAATCTCATATGAAACCCGTAACGGACTGATACCGGCAGTCCGGGGAGTCAGTTTTTCCATCGGCCGGGGTAAAACCGTAGGCCTTGTTGGTGAATCCGGTTGCGGAAAGAGTACCATTGCCTTTGGTCTTGTGAATTTTTTAGGGGCCAACGGTTACATTACAGATGGTAACATCCGTTTTCTGGGGAACGAAATGGTGGGGAAGAGTTCCAGGGATCTGCGGGCCATCAGGGGAAATCAGATATCGGTGGTTTACCAGGATCCGATGCAGGCGCTCAATCCAAGCCTCCAGATCGGTACGCAGATGATTGAGGTGTTGACCTATCATCAGGCCATCAGTCAGGAAGAGGCGAGGGACCGGTCCGTTGCCATGCTTAAACGCGTGTACATGCCGGACCCCGAGCGGATCATGCGACGGTATCCCCATCAATTATCCGGTGGCCAGCAGCAAAGGGTTGTCATTGCCATGGCCATGTTGAACAATCCGGCCCTGTTGATTATGGATGAGCCTACCACGGCACTGGATGTCACGGTGGAGGCGGCTGTCCTTGATCTTATTCAGGATCTGAAAAATGAATATCAGACCGGCATTCTTTTTATCAGCCACAATCTGGGGGTGGTGGCAAAGGTCAGTGATTCCCTGCTGGTGATGTATGGCGGGGAAATGGTTGAGCGGGGAAGCATCGAGCGAATTTTCAGCAAACCCACCCATCCGTACACCAGGGGACTGCTGGCATCGGTGCCGCGCCTGGGAAAAGATAAATCAGAGAGCCGGTTGTGGTCCATAAGGGGGCGGGTGCCCCGACCCGATGAGCGGGATGCGAGTAAATGCATCTTTCAGCCACGGTGTAATTTTGCTGTGGATAAGTGCCTGGAGGGGCGGCCGGACTTAACGGTATTGGCCGGTGATCATTCGTGCCGATGCGTTTTTGCCAGTGATCTGGTGGACAAAAAAAATAAGATACCCAAAGAGGTGAATGAGGGGCTTGCCGCAGGTCAAGAGGATGATCCGGCAGAGCACCGGATTTTAAAGGCCGATGCCTTGAAAATTTATTACCCCCACCGGGGCAATTCCTTCAAGGCTTCTCTGGGATTTGGTGAAAAAAGGTATGTGAAGGCCGTTAACGGTGTTTCGCTGGATATTTCGCCGGGGAAAACCCTGGGGGTGGTGGGGGAATCCGGCTGCGGAAAAAGTACCCTGGTGAAAGGCCTGATCGGACTGGAAGCATTTCATGATGGTTCTGCCGAGTTTATGGGAGTGAATCTTTCCCAGCCGGTGACCCAAAGAAATCTGGATTTGATCAAAGAGATTCAAATGGTGTTTCAAAATCCGGATTCGACGTTAAACCCTTCTTTTTCAGTGGGGCGTCAGATTGCAAGGCCTCTGCAATTATTCCACAAGCTTTCCGGTCTTGAGGTGCGTGCGGAGGTGGAGCGGCTCCTGAAAAAAGTCAAGTTGGGGAAGTACTATTACCATAGGTATCCTCGTCAATTGAGCGGCGGAGAAAAGCAGCGTGTGGGTATTGCCCGGGCGTTGGCTGCCCGTCCGGAACTTGTCATCTGCGATGAGCCGGTAAGTGCTCTGGATGTTTCCGTCCAGGCGGCTGTGCTCAATCTGCTTAACGAGCTCCAGTCGGAGTTGAATACGGCTTTCCTGTTTATCGCCCATGATTTGAGTGTCGTCAGATATATTTCGGATTACGTGGCAGTGATGTATCTGGGAAATATCGTGGAATACGGACCTTCGGAGGCCCTGTATGCGCCGCCGTATCATCCGTATACCGAAGCCCTGTTGTCTGCCGTTCCCGTACCTGATCCCAAAGCGCAGCAGCGGCGTGTCCGCCTTTCGGGGGATGTGCCCAGTGCGCTTAATGTGCCCGAAGGGTGCCCCTTTAATACCCGATGTCCCCGGAAATCATTGATGCCGGATGGGGGGGCGCTTTGCGAAACCTCCTTGCCCAAGTGGCATCACCTGGAAGGCGGGCACCGGATTTTCTGTCATTTGCCCATGGAGACCCTTATTAAGATGGATAAGGTGTTGCAGGCATCATAGGCCGGCTCCTTCCTGCAGAAAGCGCCCCTGACTTGATCGTGATATATTAAGGCAGGGGCGTTTTTTTTATTGTTTATTGGCTGTGAGGCTTGTTTGATATGGCTCTGTGTCTTTTTTTGGTGCCGGCTCTGGAATCTGGCAAATGGAGATAACCAAAGATGGTATGGTGTGTGTTGGGTTGGGGCTTCTTTGTGATTTCGTAATATTTCCAGTAGTTTAGTCTATTTCAATTTTCTGTTGACAGGGTGATTTTATTGATATATTAAATGCGATATATGATTGAGGGGCTGCGGTAAATCCGCGGTGGCTTAATCTGAGAACCTTGAACGACATTTTAACAACCCAAATCAACAATTTATTTGCATTAGGAGAGTGGAATGGAGGAACAGAAGAAACTGGACAATGCGCTATTCTGGCCGGTCCTGATTGGTGTTTTTATTGTAGCTGCAGCTGCGGTGCTTTTTCCGGAAGGCTCAAGTGCCGTAATGAATAATCTGTTTAACATTACCATGAATAAGGTCGGATGGCTTTATTTGTGGATTGGTTTTTTTGGTTTTCTGTTCCTCATGTGGCTGGCATTCGGGAAATACGGAAGTATAAAACTCGGTGGGGAGGATGATAAGCCCCAATTTAATCTTTTCAGCTGGTCTGCCATGATTATCTGTTCCGGGATATCGTCGACCATTATGTACTGGGGCACCATTGAGTTTGCCTATTACATCAAAACACCGCCCATGGGTGCGGAACCCCATTCACCTGAGGCACTGGAATGGGCATCCACCTACGGCATGTTTCATTGGGGATTTACCGCATGGTCTATTTTCGTGCTTGCCGCTATCCCCATTGCCTATGCGTTCTACGTTAAAAAAACACCCTCACTTCGGATGAGTATTGCCTGTAAAGGCATTCTCGGGAAATATACCGACGGGCCTTTGGGTAAATTTATTGATATGTTCATGCTGTTTGGCCAGCTTTGCGGCATGGGTACGGCGCTGGCGCTGACCACCCCGATGATATCCGCAGGTGCCTGTAAAATTTTCGGCTTGGACCCCTCTTACGGATTGAATGTTGCCATCATCTTTATTACAACCTGTATTTTCGGGACCAGTGTTTATTTGGGGCTTGAGAAGGGGATCAAGCGGTTAAGTGACTTTAACTGGTATATCGCTTTCGGTATTTTGGCCTTTGTCCTGATTGTGGGGCCCACTTCCTTTATTCTGGGGACCTTTACGAACAGCATCGGTGTCCTCCTTGAGCATCTTCCCCGTATGAGCCTGTGGACAGATCCTATCGTGAAGGACGGTTTTCCCGAGGGCTGGACCATGTTTTACTGGGCCTGGTGGATTGCCCCCGCACCCTATATCGGATTGTTTATTACAAAAATTTCCAAAGGCCGTACCATTAAAGAGGTTATTCTCGGGGTGAGCTTTTTGGGGGCCGGTGGCTGCTGGCTGGTTTTCGCCGTCATGGGGAACTACGGCCTGTACTGCGAGATGAACGATATTGTGCCGGTTACCAAAATTTTGACAGAAAGCGGTGCCCCCGCAGCCATTGTGGCCATTGTCAGCTCTTTACCCTTTGGCACCTTTATTCTCAGTATCTTTATCCTGGTGGCCCTGACCTTTATGGCAACAAGCATGGACTCCACAGCCTATGTGCTGGCGGCTGTCACAACCAAGAACCTCGGTTTGGACGGTGAGCCCAGAAGGCTGCACAGAATTATCTGGGCGTTTATTCTGGTGGCCATGCCCATTTCCCTGATGTTCTTGGGGGGACTGAAAACGGTTCAGACAATCACTGTGGTGGGGGCGGTGCCGTTGACCTTTATCCTGCTCTTGATGGTCGCGTCACTGATGAAGTGGCTAAGAAGTGACACGTCACTGCATTCCCCGGAGGATGAAGACAAACAGGCCGGGCGGAGTGCCATCGCCTCTGCGTTAAGTGTCGGGATTGTGAGTAAAAACTAAATTCTGAGATTTTTGTAGACGATATTTTGATGCGAAATGGTCTTTGCAGCGCCGGATGTTGCAAAGGCCATTTCGGCTTTTCGTTTATAGGTAAGCGATCTGTTGTTCACCAAGAAAACGAGATTAATTCCAGTTACAGGAGTCGATTGATGAAAGTTGTAAAATCGTTATGCATGATTGCTGTTGTTGTTTCCGCTTTATGGTCTGCACCGTTGTTTGCAAAGACGGTTACAATTGCCACAGGAGAGTGGGCACCTTTTACATCTGAAAAAATGGATGGATTCGGCTTTGCGTCGGAAATGACCACGGCGGTTATTAAGCAAATGGGGATGGAAGTCGAATACAAATTCATCCCTTGGAAGCGGTGTGAGCACCTTGTGCAGAAAGGAAAAGTGTGGGGGGCCATTCCCTATGTGAAAAGTGAAAAAAGAGCTCTGATTTATGCATTCTCCGACGGGTTGGGGGTCAGCAGATCTGTTTTCTTTTACTATAAGGACAAGCTGGCAGGGTTCGACTGGAAACGTTACGAAGATTTAAAGCCTTATAAATTCGGGGGGGTGCTGGGGTACGGTACCCACGAGAATCTTCAAAAGCAGGGATTGAATGTTGAGTTTGCCCAGGACGATAAAGGGTCTTTTAAAAAGTTGAAACATGGGCGGATTGATCTTTTTTCAATCAATGAACTCGTCGGATGGGAGTTGATTAAGGCGTTGTTTCCGGACGAGGTGGACAATTTTAATACATTGCCTACAGCTGAAAATGAAAGCGGGCTTTGTGTGATT
>JAKSBB010000152.1 GCA_022361315.1 Desulfobacterales bacterium | reverse complement strand
GAGAAGGGAATGGGCGCTCTGCCGGGTGGATTCCACATAGGAGGTCTGGGTATGGGTGAGCCGGGTTTCGCTCAGGATTTCCAGCATGCCGATCACCCCGTTCATGGGGGTACGGATCTCGTGGGACATGTTGGCCAGAAATTCGGATTTGGCCTTACTGGCCGCCTCTGCTGCCTGCCGGGCATCCACAAGGTCTTTGGTCTGTTTCTTAATTTCTGACTCCAGGGTTCTGGCATGTTCCTCATGCCATCGTATATTTTTCTCCAGGATATCCCGGTTGTTTTCTTTGAGGACCCTTTTTTCCCGTTCAAACTGTGCCTTGCGGGTTTCCTCCATCTCCTTCTGATCACGGAGTGCCTCGGCGGTTTCATACCCCTCTTCCAGAAGAAGCATCATTCCGGCCAGGAGTTCCCTGTCTCCTTCCTCAGGAGACAATACAAGCAGACTGGCAGCAACCGCAGAAATATAGCAGCCCAAGACAATATACGTTTCATCATCTTCCCCTTCGCCGGATTTCCACAGCAAAGGTTCAGAGGCCACAGACCCCGGATTTCCCCGGCACCTGGCCCTAAGATCCGCTTCTTTTTCCGCCGTCAAAGCCTTTGCCTTGCCGTAGACAATCCTTTCCCCATCATCAGGAACAACGGCAAACCCGGTATCTGCCGGCAACCGCTGCCGGACAAATTCAAAAAAGTCCCGTGGCCTGTTGCCTTTTATTTCGTCAAATATGTCAGTCAGGTCCAAATTCATTCGTCCAGTCCGAATACGTCATCTGCTTTTTCAAGAATCTCGGGCAGGTCCGCGGCAATGGCCTTGTAATCCCTGATTCGTGAATGCATATGATCTAAAAGGGTTTGGGGCAGCGGACTGATGTTTCCCGGAAACGGGGTAAAATCCATCCGGTTAACCAGGTATTCCCCTATCCTCACCACCCCGGTAATACTGCCGGGATCTGCCTTAATCTTTGCTGCATGATGGTCCCGGATTCCCTCCTGAACCGCCGGGGGCAAATGCCAGTCACGGGCGATATGCCACCCCACCCGGGTATGGTTGCAGCCGATTTCGGCATCTTCATGCCGGGTGATATCCGCCTCACCGCCGGTGCAGGCCGAAAAGGCTTTCATAAACAACTCCGGCACCACCTGATCCTCAATGATCAGACCGATATCGTGGATCAACCCGCATAAAAACGCATTCTCCCCCTTGGTTTCAAATACCCGTTCGCTGATCATCTGACTGGTCACCCCCACTGCCGCCGAGTGCCGCCACAGGTTTGTCCTGGAAAACCCGGACCCGGAAGGGGCTGTATTGATGATATGCTTGAATATATCCATGACGATGAGGTTTCGCAGATTATCCATCCCCACGAATGCCACGGCCTCGGCAATGCTTTCCACCTCCGTACTCAACGCATAAAAGGGGCTGTTCACGATTTTCAGAAGCCGCAGCACCAGGGTAGGGTCAAGGCGGATCACCTCTTCAAACTCCTGGAGGCTGGAGGAATCGTCCGATATCATCCGGGTCAGGCGCACGGCTATATTGGGAAGGGTTTTCATCACCTTTACGCGTTGAACGATATCTCTGGCCTTGGGCATTTCTGCCACCTCAGTTTTCCGGGTTTGAAGCAGGGTATTAGGGAAGCTAATGGTTCAGTCTACCCCAACGGTCTGCCAAAGGCAAATATTTCCGGAACATCCCTTTTTCCTTCATCCCGTTTCCCGATCTATGGTATGAAATTCGTGACATGGGAATCAAACCGTCAGGATACCTTTAGAAATCGGGAGGAAAGACCTATGACAGTCTACCGGGGCCACGTGATTACCTGCGATGAACACGATACGTTCTGCAAGTTTCTTGTGGAAGATGAGGGACGCGTCGTTTTCACCGGTGATGAGCTGCCTGAGAAATATATGGGACATACCTCCGTTGATCTCGGACAAAAAGCTCTGATCCCCGCCTTCGGTGATTCCCACCTCCACTTTTCCTCCTACGCCCTATTTTCATCCACTCTGGATGTTCGGGAGGCCCGGGATTTTGCACACCTTTCCGAAATCATTTCTGGATATGTCCGTGACACCCGGGCCAAAATCATCCTGGGATTCGGCATTTCCGCCTATTCCCTGGCAGAAGGCCGCATGGTTACCCGGGAAGAACTGGACCGGATGGAACAGCGGCCGGTGATGCTGGTGAAGTATGATGGGCATGCCGCCGTTGTGAATACAGCCATGCAGTCTCTTCTGCCCAAAAAAATAAAGGCACTGCGGGGGTGGCAGGAGGACAGCGGACATCTTTACCAGGAAGCCTTTTACGCGGCCACCGACCACATCTCCTCCAAGGTATCGGTGATTTCCCTGGCCCGGTATATGTTATCCGCCGTGGACCGCATGGCGGAAAAGGGGATTTCCCTGGTGCACCCTGCGGAAGGGGTGGGATTTCCTCTGGACCTGGATGTGGACGTCGTCCGTTTTCTGGCCCGGGGGATGAAAAACCCATTCCAGTTCAGGATATTCTTCCAGACCATGGACATTCCCAAGGTGATACGGCGGAAACTCCCGCGGATCGGCGGATGTTTTGCCACAGCCCTGGACGGCTGCTTCGGCTCTTGCGACGCTGCACTGAATGCCCCCTATGCCAACGATCCCGGTAATACCGGTATCCTTTTTTACCCGGACGAGCAGGTGAACGATTTTGTACAACAGGCCCACGACAAAGGCCTTCAGGTC
>JAKSBB010000861.1 GCA_022361315.1 Desulfobacterales bacterium | reverse complement strand
GAGTTGAGATCTCCCGCAGACAATTGACGGCTTTTATCCTCCAGTTCTTCCAGGGGGCGCAGCACCAGGAAGCGGACCAGCACCACAAGCACCGTAATGGTGACCAGGGTGATGACGAGGCCGGTGATACCCAGCAGGGCCTGGTTTTTTTTGAAAGTCTGCCGGATACGCTCAAATGGGATGGTGATCCGAAGCCCCCCGATGATATCTGTCTTGAGTATGGTTTCCGAGGAATGGCATTTGACGCAACCCCGGGTTTTATAAAGGGGCACCATATAGTCAAGGTTCTCTTCGGAAAACCGGTAGTACTCCTTGTCCATGCCCTGGCCGAAGATATTCAGTCCCCGTGTCTCAAAGGGGTCCGGGGCATTGTCCCGGTTGATGGGGGTGAGGCTGGTGAGGCGGAACTGGTAAGACCGTTCTTTGAACGAATACTGAGACAGTTTTTTGGTCACCATGGAGGGGGTGAAAAGCTGGTAGGTGCCGTGCCGGGTGATGATCTGATCCTGAGTGGCATAGGTGACGTCTTTGGCCCCGGCGCTTGAGGTATGGACAAACACACCGCCCATGCAATCGGTGACCCACTGCCGGGTAAGGATGATCTGATCCGCCACCACCCTGGCCTTGGACAGGGCATCTTCCTTGGCCTGGTCCTGAAGCTTTATGGATAACCAGGTAAATAACAACCCCAGCACCGGCACAATGATTACAACGATGCCAAAGACGAATTTTCGCTTCAGCGTACCTAACAGACGTGTCTTTTCTGGTGGTGCCGTCTGATTTGTGCTATGGTCTTGAGACGGTTGAAAATCCTGCATAGTTAAGCGTCGTTATCCCTTGGTCATTGCCTTACAACTATGGGCTCATCATCCAATAAATGCAGGAAATGTCAACCCCGGCATGCTAAAAATCGATTCAAATGAAAATTCATCCTTGTCTGAGATGTGTTCTGGCATGCTTCTTGATTAAAAGTTTTAGTAAAATAAAAACGAACAACCGGATCCACCGGTGAAGGCAATTTAAATACCCTACGGGAGTCAT
>JAKSBB010000921.1 GCA_022361315.1 Desulfobacterales bacterium | reverse complement strand
TTCCGGGGACATATTGGCAATGGTGGCCCGGTCGGTGAGAGACAGGTTTTTCAATCCCTCACCAGTGTACTCGACGATTTTTTCAACCACATTTTCTTCCCTGAGGATGTTGGTGACGTAGAGGGCTATATCTGTGGAGGTAATCTTGTTCTGGGGTTTGCCTGTGAAATTAACCCCGATGATCTGGGGAAGATTCATATAATAAGGCTGCCCCAGCATGACAGCTTCTGCCTCAATCCCCCCCACACCCCAGCCGAGCACACCCAGGGCATTGATCATGGTGGTGTGGGAGTCCGTGCCCACCAGGGTATCGGGAAAGGCGTGAATGCCTTCCTCCGTTTGTCGGGTGGCAACAACTGTGGCCAGGTATTCCAGGTTGACCTGATGACAGATGCCGGATTCAGGGGGAACCACTCTGAAGTTGTCAAAGCTTTTCTGGGCCCATTTCAGCAGTTTGTATCGCTCTGCATTTCTCTCGTACTCCTTCTGGGCATTGAGGAAAAAGGAATTTTTCTCCTTGAAATGATCCACCTGGATGGAGTGGTCAATGACCAGATCCACCGGCACCAGGGGGTTAATTTTCCTGGGATCAAGCCCGGCTTCATGGACGGCATCCCGCATGGCGGCAAAGTCCACCACAGCCGGCACACCGGTGAAGTCCTGCATGAGCACCCTGGCCGGGTAAAAGGGGATGAGATTGTCAGCGTCGGAGGCAGATTCATAGAACTTCAGGGCTGACAGCACATCATCCCAGGCCACAACCCCGCCGCCAACATTTCTGGCAAGGTTCTCAACGAGCACCCTGGCGGCAAAGGGGAGGGTGGAGACCTTTGCGATGTTATTTTCTTCCAGGCGCTGGAGGTTCTGTATAATAAATTTTGAATCTTGAAAAGTGAGTGTTTCCTGAATACTTTGCACGGTCATAATCCGCTCCTTAAGGGCTTTTAAATGATTCCATTGAAAACTTGTGAACAATAAGATATTATCAAAAAACCAATAGATCAAGCCGCAATCTAACATTATTACATCACTGAGCCATGAACGATACACTACTTCAATTCGCGGAGGAACATCCGCAACGATCTGATTCTATAGATCTTCCTACCTGGAAGATCATGGTCATTGATGATGAAAAATCCGTTCATGACATCACAAGCCTGAGTCTGAAAGAGTTTACTTACGACGGCAGGGGGCTTGATTTTATCAGTGCTTTTTCTGCGGAAGAAGCAAAACATTGCCTGGCGGAGCATCCGGATACGGCGGTAATGCTGGTGGATGTGGTTATGGAAACCGAGGACTCGGGCCTGAAATTTGTCCATTACGTCAGGGAAGTGTTGAACAACGATATCGTCCAGGTGGTAATCCGGACGGGCCAGCCCGGCTCTGCACCTGAAGATAAGGTGATTTCCAAGTACCGTATTAATTCCTACCTGTCAAAAACCGAAGTGACGTCTCAAAAACTGGTGAACCTGGTCACCACCTCCCTGAGAACCTATCAGCTTGCCCTGGCCTTGAACAGCGAACTCGCCCGGCGGAGACGGGCGGAAGAGCGGCTTCGGGATCTCAACCGTGATCTGGAAAAAAAGATCCAGGCGCGGACCCGGGAACTTCACCGGGCAAACCAGTTGAAGAGCCAGTTCCTGGCCAATATGAGCCATGAGATACGGACGCCCATGAACGGTATTATCGGTATGGCCAACCTGCTCATGGAAGAACCGCTGGATCAACGGCAGAAGGAGTTTGCTTCAATCATTCATTCATCCGGCAACACCCTGCTGGCACTGATCAATGATATACTGGACCTGAGCAAGATTGAGGCGGGACAGCTCCGGTTTGAATCCTTGAATTTTAAAATGTCAGATCTACTCAGAGATACCCTGGCCATGTTCCGGATTAAAGCGGAAGAAATAGGTCTTGCCATGGCGGCCGAGGTTGATCCGGATTTGCCCGAGATCCTGTGCGGCGACGAGATACGTATCAAACAGATTCTGGTGAATCTGCTCAGCAATGCCCTCAAGTTTACGGAGAAAGGCAGCGTCACCATACGGCTGACCCTTGAGGAGGACCTGGAAGACCGGGTCCGTTTAGGCCTGGCTGTAGAGGATACCGGCCCGGGGATTGCTCCGGACTTTAAGGATCATCTGTTTGACAAGTTTTCCCAACAGGATACGTCCACCACAAGGAAGTTCGGTGGCACCGGCCTGGGGCTGGCTATATCCAAACAGCTGACCAAGCTGATGGACGGCAGTATTGATGCGTGGAACCGACCTGAAGGTGGGGCGGTTTTCAAGGTTGTGCTGATGTTGAACAAAGCATTGGAACCGGTGGTCAGCCACCGTGGGGGGAAAAATGGTGTTCGTGAAGATGCCGCACTTCGGGAAAAAATTGCGCAGATGGATGTTCGTCTTCTGATCGCCGAAGATAACCCTACCAATCAAAAGGTCATCTGTCTGATGTTGAAAAAGCTGAACATCGTGCCGGATGTGGCGGACAACGGGCAACTTGCCCTGGAGATGATGCGAAAGAACACCTACGATCTCCTGATCATGGACGTCCAGATGCCCGTTCTTGACGGACTCCGGACCTCCCGGATGATCCGGAACGGAGATACGGGTATCCGGCAGACGGACATTCCCATCGTCGCCCTCACCGCCCTGGCCATGCAGGAAGATGCGGCGGCGTGTAAAAAAGCGGGGATGGACCTGTTTCTGACAAAACCGGTCCATCCCCATGGTCTGGTCAACGCCATTGCCGAGGCCTTAGGCGTGTGACGCTTCTTGTTGGTTTGAACTACTTCGCCTCTTCCTCAGCCCTCAAATCCTTACGTAAAATTTTCCCCACGTTGGATTTCGGCAGTTCCTGTCTGAACTCCACAGCCACCGGCAGTTTATACTTGGCAAGTTTCTGGCCGCAGTAGTCGATGACCTCTTTCTCCGTCATGGTCTCGCCTTCTTTCAGGATGACGAATGCCTTGACCGCCTCCCCCCGTTTGGGGTGAGGGATGCCGATGCAGCAGGCTTCTAAAATTTTCGGATGTTCGAACAGCACTTCGTCGATATCCCTGGGATAAACGTTGTAGCCACCCGAAATGATCATATCCTTGATCCGGTCCACAATATAAAAGTAGCCTTCCTCGTCCATCTTGGCCACGTCTCCGGTACGCAGATAACCATCTTCCGTCAGGGTTTTGGCAGTCTCTTCCGGCTTGTTCAGGTAGCCTTTCATCACCTGGGGGCCTTTGATCAAAAGTTCTCCGGCCTCACCCACAGGCATCTCCTTGGTGGGATCTTCCAGGTCTGTTATTTTACAAATGGTGTCGGCGATGGGAAGACCGATACTGCCCACCTTGCGTTTACCGTTGAAGGGGTTGATGTGGGTGACGGGTGTGGATTCGGTGAGCCCGAACCCTTCCACAATGATGGACCCCGTTTTTTCCTGGAAGTTGTTGATAACATCCACGGGAAGCGGTGCAGAGCCTGAAAAGCAGCCTTTTATGGAAGTAAGATCCGTGGTGTCCATATCCGGGTGATCCAGGATACCGATGTACATGGTGGGAACCATGGGTGCAAAGGTCACTTTAAATTTGGAAATGGCTTCCAGCAGGGGCTCAGGCTGGGGTTTGGGCACCAGGACATTGGCCCATCCCATCCGGATGGCAAAGTTCATGGAAGTGGACATGCCGAACACATGAAAGATCGGCAATGCGCCCAGCATCACCTCTTCTCCCTTTTTAAATTCCGGAAACCAGCCCTCGATCTGCTGGATCTGGTAAGAGATGTTCCTGTGGGTGAGCATCACCCCTTTGGATACGCCGGTGGTACCGCCGGTATACTGGTACATGGCCACCTCGTCCATGGCCACGTCGGCCTGGGAATGATCTGGCTCAAATTTGGCGATAACGTCTTTGAATTTATGGAGATCCCGGGCCGGTTTAACATCTTTGGCCAGTCCTTTTTTCTTGGCCACCAGGGGGAAGAGCAGGCGTTTTACAAAGGGAAGGAAATCGCCGATAGATGTATAGACAATGGTCTTGATGGCGGTTTTTTCCCTCAGGTTCACCATTCTGTCGGCCAGCAGATCCAGGGTGATGAGGAACTTGGAATTGGAATTCGTAAATTGATGTTCCAGTTCCCTGTCGGAGTACAACGGGTTGTTGAGCACAACCACACCGCCGATCTTGAGGGTGGCGTAATAAGCCACCACACAGGGAATGACATTGGGCAACAGGATGGCCACACTGTCTCCTTTTTGGATGCCGTATGATTTCAGTGCGGCGGCAAATCGTCCCACCATATCGTGGAACTCTTTAAAGGTCAGGGTAAACCCCTGGAAGATCAGCGCCGGATGATCCGGGAACTGCTCCACCGATTCTTCAAGGTACTGGGGGACAAGGACATCCTGGAAATCAACCTGTTCACGGATGCCTTTTTCGTAGGCCGCGGTCCAGGGTTTCTGGGTATAGGCGCTTTGATCTGACAAAATTATCTCCTTTCTTATGGGCGTTGGGAAATTAAAGAAAAGACACTTCGTAAAAGTGTGATAAAAAGAAAGCCTAAGGTCTGTCAAGTAAAAAGATGAAAATAATTGAACGGTGTTCAGCCGGTTAAATCCGTTTGATTCGGATGAATAAAAAATACCGGTGCCATCTGAGGAATGCAGAGGACACCGGTATTTGAGGTGTGTTGATTGAGTTGGGTTTTAGTCAAGCAGTGAACTGCTGCGTCTTCGTTTTGAGGAGACGCTCTGCCCGATTATCCACCCCAGAAGGAGAACGCCGACACCGGCAAGAAACCATTTGATCATACCGGTTCTGAACAGGTGGCTGGTTTCGGTTTCCAATCGGGAAATTTCAGCGGAAAGCCGTTGATTTTCATCGGTGAGGGTTTTGTTGGCCTCCATGGTGGCAACCACATTGGCGGAGGCGTCTTTCAAGCGCTGGTGGGCTTCTTTGGAAGCGGCAAGATCGGTCACCAGGCGTTTGTTCTCCGTTTTCAGATCCGAAAGGCTGCGGCTGAGTTCCTGGGTTTTGCCGGCTGCATCTGTCTGCTGGTTGGATAATCGGTCCGTGAGGGTCTCCGATTGTTCCATCAGCCTTTGAATCTGGGCCTCCAATGCCGCCTTTTCCCGGTTCAACTGTTCGATGACTGCGGTTTTCGGCATATCGAAAACAACGAATTGTTTGTCCACCCAGCCCTCTTCTCCGGAAGACAGGGTCACCTTGTAAAAGCCGTTCTGTTCTTCAATTATGGTCAGCGGGGTATTGCTTCTCAGGGTTTGAAGGACCTGGTAATTGGTGCCGGGTCCTTCTCTGAAGGTGAGAATCAGCATGTCAGAGACATATGCGGTCCGGGCCTGGGCAACGGATGCTGCAATACTGAAAATCAGGGTTGCCGCTATAATCCCTGTGAACAATTTTCTCATTTTTTTGTCCTGCCTCCTTAATATTTTTTCTACGTTTCAATAGCAATCCCGGTGGTATTTTTCAACACTTTGGGCCATGAAACCCTAAAAAAAACTTGTCAAACGGCGTGGAACATGAGTATCAATTGAAAATGCAACTGCCGGACCGACACTTAAGATGAATCAGAACTCCTACAAAAAACTATGCATTGCCAATATTCTGAACGGCGTTTCGGACGGATTGTACAAATACTCCAGCCCCAGCCGGGTGGCTGTGCTGTTTGCACCGGGCCCCGAAGATCCGGTCCAGGTTTTTGATCCCCAGGATCTTTTGGGCGGCCATGAATCCATACTGGAAGAGACTTTTGTTACCGGAGAAGAAGACTGGCGCAGTCGGATCCGCCGGCAGATCGGCAAACAACCCCAAGGCTATATGATTCCCGACCAGACCCTGGATCTGTCCGGACTGATCTCTTTTGCCGGAGCGTCCAGCGAGTTTTTTTACCAGATGTGGTTCACAGAACACCATCCGGATCTCTGTTCCATACGGCCGACGGAAAAATGGCTGGAGCAGGCAGCCACTCTTCTGGCCAATGATTACACATCCGGAGCCACCCCCATCAACTCGTCGGACTACGTGGTGAAAAACTATGCCCTCCAGGCCATTGCCGATTACCTGGTGGACGAACGAAATCAGCATCTGGGGTTTGATACCACCGTGCAGGTGCCCAGTATTCTCAACCATATCCTGGCCATTTCAAAAACCAGGGAAGAGGGGGCCTGGGCCCGGGGTATCCTCTTTTTTACAGATCCCCATACGGTCAGGAACATTGATTTTCTCACCAAGATTCAACGCCATGAACGGCCCCAGGTATCAAACATCAAGCATATCCGCAAATTGCTGGTGGGGGTAGAACGCTCCGACCGGAAACTGGTGTCCGACGGAAATACCATTATCGGTATCACGGATACGGATATTCCTGAATATGCAGTGGTGGCAGACTTCCGGGGCGACTATGGTTTTCTTCGCATGGGAAGCAAAAAGGTGGCCTCGTTTTCAGATGGCAGTTTTCACTCCTCCACAAGAGAAGCAAAGCTGGTGGAGCTGGAAGAGCTGCTGCTGGATTCCAACCTGGAAACCGAAGTTGCCGGCACCTTTTTCAACGTGGTTTCCGAGTTGGTGAACAGGGCGGGCCGTGGCCGTTACGGTTGCACCCTTGTTCTTGATATGAATGACACCCCGCTGAAATTGTCCGGCCATGTCCTCGAACCCCCCTTAAGCCTTCTTGAACCCAAGAATTTTGATCTGGCCGCTGCACTGCTAAAGATAGACGGTGCGGTTCATCTGACCACGGATGCCATGATCCAGGGGTTTGCCTGTCTGCTTGACGGAAAAACCATATCCTGGGAAAATATGGCCAGAGGAGCCAGGTACAACTCAGCCCTGAGATTTTCCGCAGCCACCTCAAAAGTGATTGTTGTTGTGGTGTCGGCGGACCGGCCCGTTTCCATTATTTTTAACGGGATCGAATTAAACGCGTTCTGCCGGTGGAAGCCGGTGTACCAGTATATGCCTGAGATTTTAACCCTGAAACAACACCTCAACGGAGTTATCATATGAGTCACGACCATACGCATGACCATTCTCACGATCACGCACACGACCATTCCCACGGACACTCCCATTCCCATAGCCATGGACACAGCCATAGTCACGATCATGGCGGAGAAATGTCCATGGAAGATAAATTGAGAACCCTGTTCGCCCATTGGATTGATCATAATGACAGCCATATGGATAATTTTGTCTCCTGGGCAGACAAGGCCAGAGACGCAGGCCTTGAAGAGGTAGCCGACTCACTGGAAGAGGCCGGCAGCCTGTCCCGGGATGTAACCGGCAAATTGAAGGAGGCCCTGGACCGGCTTAACGCTGGCTAACGCCTGTAATTGTCTAAGCTCCGGTTCGGCCCCGGAGGGGCCCCATTGTGACATTAGATCAGCACAACACCCTGTCACGGGACACCGATCATCTCGTGGATATCTGCCTTGCCCTGTCGCGGGAGAAGGATCTGACACATCTGCTGGATCTGATCGTGACCAAATCAAGGCAACTCACCCGTGCCCAGGCCGGCAGCCTGTATATGCTGGATGGGGATATGCTCAGTTTTGAGGTACTCCAGAACGGTCCACTGAATTTAAATTATATAAAACAGGAAGCGTCTGCACCGCCTATGCCTTCGGTCCCTCTGACAAAAGATGGGGAACCGAACATGTCCAATGTCTCCTCCTGTGTGGCCAACACCGGGCTGCCCGTCCATATTGAAGATCTGTATGCCCCCGGGCAGGGACAGTTCCCGGGTGTCTATGCCTGGGATCAGTCTTCCGGGTTCCGCTCCATTTCCATGCTGGCACTCCCGCTCATCGGGTATAAGGGGGAGGTGGTGGCGGTGCTGCAGCTCATCAACCGGCAAAGTGATGAAACGGGAAAGGTTCGGCCTTTCAGTAAAAATGATATTCACATCATGACGGCCATCGCCTCCCAGGCTGCCGTGGCCATCGTCAAGGTCCGGCTGATTGATGAACTCCAGACCTTGATGTCATCCTTTGTCAAGGCCATCGCCTGGGCCGTGGATGCCAAATCCCGTGTTACCGGTGAGCATATCAACCGGGTGACAGGGCTGACCATGCGAATTGCCAGGCTGGTGAATGATACGGTCACAGGGCCTTTTAAGGATGTCCGGTTCACGGATGATAATCTGGAGGAACTGAAATACGCCGCATGGATGCACGATGTAGGCAAGATCATTACCCCCTGGCATCTCATCGAGAAGTCAACAAAGCTGGAGGGTGTCATCGACGGCATGACTGTGATTCGGGAGCGTTTTGAAACCATACGGCTGACCCGGCGGCTTCATTGGATGGCGTCCGATGGCGGGGATTCCGAGGACGGTTTGATGCAGGAACTGGGTGATATCGACCGGGACTTTCAATTTATAAGGGATTGTAACGCGGGCAGCGTGCCCATGGATGAGGCCGCCCTATCCAGATTGAAGCGGATCCAGGAGCGGACCTACACCGACAGTAAAGGAGATGTACGGCCCTGGTTAACCGAAGACGAACGCCGTCTCTTGAGTATCCGTTACGGGAATTTGAGTGACCAGGAACGGCAGATCATCCAGGACCATGCCCTGATGACACGAAAGATTCTGAGCAACATTGAGTTCCCCCGTCACCTGGAGCGGGTGCCTGACTATGCCGCCAGTCACCATGAGAAACCGGACGGCAGCGGGTATCCCGATGGCCTTTCCGGTGATGCCCTCCCGCTGCAGGCAAGAATCATGGCCATTGCTGATATTTTTGAAGCGTTGACGGCCAAAAACCGTCCTTATAAACCGCCCATGTCCCCGGCCAAGGCGGAATCCATCCTCGGAAAAATGAAAGAACGGAATGAAATTGACGGGGATCTGTATAACCTGTGCCGGAACAATGGTATTTTTTTACACCGTCCAGAGTCGGATGATTTTTTTGACGACTGAACTCACAACATCGAATGTAAACATATGACATCAGACATGACCCTTGAAGATATGGCCGGCCAGCGATTGATGCTGGGATTTGACGGCCAGACGCTGAACGATGAACTCAAACGGCTGATCCGGGATCTGAGGGCAGGGGGGATCATCCTGTTCCGGCCCAACATAGACACGCCCCGGCAGTTAAAGCAACTCTGCCATGATGCCAGGGCCTTTGCCCTGGACTGCGGACTGCCTGACCTTTTTATTGCGGTGGATCAGGAAGGGGGCGTGGTGGCCCGGTTGCGTGAGCCGTTTACAAGATTTCCGGGCAACCCCCATATACATGATGTTGATGAGGCTGAACACTTTGCAAGGGTCACGGCAGAAGAACTCCGCAGCATGGGCATCAATATGAACATGGCACCGGTTATGGATGTGGCGCCACCCGACGTGGACAGCATCATGACGGACCGCGCATTTCCCGGCGGGGTTGATCTGGTTTCTGAACTTGGGTGTGCAATGATCCGGACGTTTCAGGATCGCGGGATTATGGCGGTGGCAAAGCATTTTCCAGGGATCGGGCGGACGGTAAAGGATTCCCACTTTTTTCTGCCGGTGCTGGATGCGGATGAAGAGACGCTCCGGCAAAGCGATATGCTTCCCTTTCAGGCTGCCATGTCTTCCGGGGTATCCGGCGTCATGCTCTCCCATATTTCTTATCCCGGGCTGGACGATACCTGGCAGGCCAGTCTTTCTCCGGTCATTGCCCGGGATCTGCTTCGCCGGGATCTGGGATATGACGGCCTGACCATGACGGACGACCTGGATATGAAGGCGATTTCCCTTGATATTGAAACCTGTATC
>JAKSBB010000458.1 GCA_022361315.1 Desulfobacterales bacterium | reverse complement strand
TAAGCCAGGGCCTGGAATATGGCATGGGGGCCGTCGATGAACCGGCCCGTAGATTCAATTTCTTCAAAGATGGACGGCGGGACATAGGGGGCCAGGGCCGATTTGTCCCGGGTTCTCCAGAAGTTGATCACCTCCTGGATGAACTCCACAATCCGACTGGAACTCTCCACGTGGCATTGTTTGCGCAGGAAGTGGATGAGCCGGTCCCGCCGGAAACAGGATTCGTCCAGATCCGTGGATATGTCCCGTAATTCCCCCTCGGCGCCGATTTCGTTGAAAAATGTGGGCAGCAGCCGGGACAATTGTTTGACCAGGTTGTACACCGGGGCGATATCGGTGTTCAAGAAGGTGGTGATATCCCTGGGAAACAGGTCGGTATCCCGGATAAATACCCCGCCCACGGCCAGGGAGGTGATCAGGGCGGAGAGCAGACGTTTGGATTTTTTCGGGTGTTTGCCCACCAGGTTGAGAAACACCCGGATGTTCTTCACGTGGGCCATATTGCCCTTGATCTGCCAGTCGTCCCCCGTACCCCGGATCATGGGAAACTGAAATCCGTGGTCCACCGAGCGGTCGATAAAGTGGTTGATCAGTTCGATTTCGTCTGTATTGTATACCGCATCCCCGATTCTGTGGATGCACTCCAGCACCGTACCCGGATACCGCCCCTTGTGTTCCTTGAGCAGGGCAAAGGTCTGGTCGACGATGCGGATATCTTTTTTGTAGTCCCGTTCCCCGATCAGCCGGATCAGGGTCCGGTGGATATCTCCCAGGGCCTCCCGGTGAATCATGGAGAGTCCCGGGGCATGGATAATATAAAAGAGAAAGGTCAGCTTGAAGTATTTGCCGTAGGTCCTGCCGTCACTGAGAGACAGGATTTTCCGGGGGGTGTCCCTGAATCGTTTGACAAAGTCCCTGTGCCCGGTGAGTTCAACAAGGGCGGAGGTGGTGGCCACCGCAGTAAGGTCCTTCTCTTTCAGCCCGGCAAGTTCAGTCTGCCATTCTCTGACCCGGTCATGGGAAACCCTGTCCAGGAGGGCCACCATATCATCCCCCAGCCGCCACTCTTCAATGTTTTCCCGCATCCAGGCCAGGGGGTCATCCTGTGTCAGCCAGAAGGAGAAAGAGGCGTCAAAGTACCGGATCAGAAGCCGGTTCAGGGCCGTGATAAATTCAGCAATTTCCTGACTTGATTCGGCCTGTTCTGATGGTTCCGGGTTCAGTACCTCCCGGTCAATCAGCATGGCCGCCAGCCGGTCCGGCTGGTAGTAGGAGGAAACGAAGTAAAAGAAGTCCGGATCGTCCAGTGCAAGCACCCGGTTGATTTCCCGGGTCATGAGGGGCAGAAAGAGACCGGTTTCCTCACCCCCCTCCTTGGCAATATGGTGGAGCACCAGCATCAGGTTGTCCGATGCATTGGAACGGATGTCCGCTTCCGGTGCCGCCTCAAATGCCTGGGTCAGGATATCGCAGAGCAGTGACAGCGCCTCCCGGCCCTTGGACCGGCTTTTATACAGGTGAAAATAGTGCAGGGAAAAGTGGCGGGCTTCACCAACGATGAACCCCCAGTTTCGATAGGGGTGGGAAAGTTCCTTTAAAAATGTTTCCAGCCGGCTGACGATGCCCACATACCCCTGGAAAAAGTCCAGAAGCAGTACATGATGCCGGTCCACGGCCACCTCCGCCCGGGTATCGGACAGGTTGACCTCTAAGGCTTTTGACTTCACGGTCTCCTCGGTGCGTAACGGGTTGTATCTGTTGATATTAACTCCCGGATGCAACCTCCATTTTGAACCCATGGAGAACCTCCGGTGTTTAACCCGGCAAGTTTACCATGAAGGGCGGGATTTGTAACGGTGTTTGTGGAAAAACAGGCCTGTGGTTTTCCATTCATTTCACATTCATTTTATGCTATGGTCCGGGATTAAGGTTTTACAATTATTCAGGTTATTCTTCCCGGTTGGTGCGTGGCGCTTTGAAGATATCAGCCGGACGACTTTTAGCTTTAAGGATACGCAAATGTTAACCAAGCTCAACGACACGGCCATCAGGCCAAAGCTGGTCATCGCCTTTATTCTGACCGGCATTCTGCCCCTCCTGCTCACCGGTTACTACGGCTCCATCCTGGCCACCAAAGCCCTGATGGAAAAATCCTTCGACCAGATGGAGGCGGTGCAAAGCATCCGGACCAGCCAGCTGGAGTCTGTTTTCAGTCAACGGGCTGCAGACCTTCGAGATCTTGCCAGCTCGCCCAATTTACTTTTGTTTACAAAGGAGATCGCTGAATATTACGAGCGCCGGATTCGGTCAAGGATTTTTGAAACCTTAAACTATAAAAATCTTGCGAACAATTATGCCGGCCCGTTGAAACATTTTTCTTCCTCATACGGCTGCCAGGATTTGAAAATAATAGATGCCGTTCATGGAAATATTCTTTTCTCCATTCAGGATATCAGGAATGTGGGAAATAATGTCGGGAGGGCGGATTACGCGGAATCCGGTTTGAACCGAATCTGGAGGCAGATACGGGAATCCGGAAAAGGCAGGATTGTTGACTTTTCTCCCTATGTTCCCGGAGGTGGGGTTGAAACCGCTTTCATGGGAGAGCCGATTATAGATGAAGCCGGGACGCTTGTGGCAATGGTGGTGGTTCAGATCACTCCTGACTTTGTTAACGCGATTATGGATTCCAGAAAAGGTATGGGTGAAACCGGGGAATCATATCTGCTGAACTACGATAAAGAAACGTCGGAATTTGTGCTCCGAAGCGATTTGAAAACGATGGGTGGGGGGCGCTATGTCACCGGTTATAAGTTGGAAAATGACATGGCGTACTGGAGAGATGCCGTCGATCAGGGACAGGGGCGCGGCGTGTATCAGGACAGTGCCGGAACTCAGGTGCTTGTTGTTTATAACTTTTTAGAGATCAAGGGGCTAACCTGGTATTTAATTTCGAAAATAAATAAACATGAAGTTGAGGGCACCGTTCGGTTCATACTTGGCAAAACCCTTGGATTGTCGGTTGTACTCATGGTTGCCATCGGCCTGTGCGCCTATTTTTTATCCAGAAGCATATCAAAGCCCATCATTCAAGCCGTTCGTTTTGCCCAGGCCATTACAAAGGGAGATTTTTCCACATCCATCCAATTGCGCCAGCGGGATGAACTGGGAAAACTGGCACGCGCACTGAACCACATGGCGAAAACCCTGCGGGAGTCTGACTGGCTCAAGCAGGGAAAAGAGGGGCTGGACGATGCCCTGCGTGGTGAACTGAGCCAGAAGGAACTGGGCCGGCGGTTCATTTCTTTCATCAGCCAGCACATCGGGGCGGACATGGGGGCGCTATACATTCACAGGGACGGTAAACTTAAACTTTACGCTTCCTACGCCTTTTCCGACCGGAATGGCAATTACAATACCCTGGCGCTGGGGGAGGGGATGGTGGGGCAGGCTGCCTTAGAGCAGGAGACCATCCTTTTTACCGATGTCCGGGACGATGAGGCCCCGGCCATCAACTATGGTGTGGATGAAAAACCGGCCAAATCCTATATGATCGTTCCCCTGATCTTTGAGGACGAGGTATTGGGGGTTTTTCTCCTGGCGTCCCAGATCAAGTTTACACGGCTGGAAAAGAAGTACATTGAGCAGATCGTCAAGAACACCGCCATTCTCATGAACACGGCCAAGTCCCGCCAGACCATTACCATGCTGCTGGAAGAGGCCAGGACCAACCAGAAAGAGTTAATGGAAAAGAACGATACCCTGGAGAAACAGACCCTGGCGCTGCGGGAATCCGAAGCCGCTCTCCAGGCCCAGCAGGAAGAGTTGCGGGTGGTGAACGAGGAACTGGAGGAGCAGACAAGGGCCCTGAAGGAATCCGAAGCGGAACTCCAGGCCCAGCAGGAAGAACTCCAGGTCACCAACGAAGAATTGGAAGAGCAGGCCCAGGCCCTGGCGGAGCAGAAGGAAGATATCCAGGCCAAGAACATCGAGCTGCTTGAGGCCCAGGAGGCCATTCAGACAAAGGCCGAAGAGTTGGAAATTGCCTCCAAGTACAAATCTGAATTCCTGGCCAACATGTCCCACGAGCTGAGAACCCCCCTGAACTCTATCCTGATTCTTTCCCAGCTTCTGGCCGGCAACAAGGACCAGACCCTGACCGGCAAACAGATTGAGTCCGCCCAGGCCATCCATTCCTCCGGGGAGGACCTGCTCACCCTGATCAATGAAATCCTGGACCTGTCCAAGGTGGAGGCCGGCAAGGTGGAGCTGGCGCCTGAAGAGGTGGTGCTCAAAGAGCTGGCCCGCGACCTGGACCGGACCTTCCGGGAACAGGCCCGGAACAGGGGTATCTCCTTTGACATTCGCCTGGAGGACCCAAACCTGCCCAAGGCCATCCGTACCGATCCCCTGCGCCTGTCCCAGGTCCTGCGGAACCTGCTCACCAATGCCTTTAAGTTTGCCCCCAAAGGCTCGGTGACTCTGGCCATTTCCCGGCCGGATCAAGGCCTGCTTGACGGTAGCAGCCTTGATCCGGCCTCATCCGTTGCCATGTCGGTGAGGGACGACGGCATCGGCATCCCCAAAGAGCAGCAGGCCGCCATTTTCGAGGCCTTCCAGCAGGCAGACGGCTCCACCTCCCGGAAGTACGGGGGCACGGGCCTGGGCCTATCCATTTCCCGGGAGCTCTCCCGGCTGTTGGGCGGGTTCATTCACCTGGACAGCGAAAAGGACAGGGGCAGCACCTTTACCATTGTGATCCCGGAACGGATCAGCGGGCCTGACCCTGCTGCCGGGCAGGAGGCACCGCCTCCCGGGACTGACAAAGCGGACCCGGCCCAGACCGGGGAACCGGCCACACCCGCCCCCCACCCCCCCCTGCCCTCTCCCCGGGCTGAAAACGACTTTGTCAAGGACGACCGGAAACACCTGGACCCCAAGGAAAAGAGCCTGCTCATCATCGAGGATGACCCCGGTTCCGCCCGGATCATGCGGGATTTCTCCCGGGACCGGGGATTCCAGTGCATCATTGCCGAGGACGGGGAGACCGGCCTCCACTTTGCCGATTACTACCGGCCCTCCGCCATCATCCTGGACATCGGCCTGCCCGGCATTGACGGCTGGGCCGTGCTGGAGCGGCTGAAAGGCAACCCGGATCTGCGCCATATCCCGGTGCATTTCATGTCTGCCGCAGACAGCACCCTGGATGCCATGCGCATGGGCGCGGTGGGCTTTCTCACCAAACCCGTGACCATGCAGAAGGTGGAGGAAACCTTTGAAAAGATCGAACGCATCATTACCCGGCCGGTGCGGCGGCTCCTGGTGGTGGAGGACGACACCCGGCAGCAGCAGAGCATCCGGGAACTCATCGGCAACGGGGATGTGAAAACCGTCATGGCCGCCACCGGCGCCCGGGCCTTTGAGGAGCTGGGCAGACACCATTACGACTGCATGATTCTGGACCTGGGGCTGGAGGACATGTCCGGGTTTGACCTGCTGGAACAGATCCGCAAAGACCCGGACCGGGCCGGTGTCCCAGTGATCGTTTACACCGGCCGGGACCTGACCCGGGAAGAGGACAAGCGGCTGCGGCAGTACGCGGACAGCATCATCATCAAGGGCGCCCGGTCGCCCGAGCGGCTGCTGGAGGAGTCTGCCCTGTTCCTGCACCGGGTGGAGGCCTCCCTGCCTGAAGAGAGCCGGGAAATGATCCGGGGCGCCACCCATGACCAGGCCTCCGTACTTGCGGACAAGACTGTGCTCCTGGTGGATGACGACATGCGCAACGT
>JAKSBB010000589.1 GCA_022361315.1 Desulfobacterales bacterium | reverse complement strand
GTCCGGGGAGAAGAGTTTTTTGACCTGTTCCAGCAGACCATTGCCTATGAAAAACTATCCGGCCAGACACGAACCGGGGAGCGCCTGGTCTCGGACGAACAGCTCATGGAATGTTTTGGTGCCTTTATTGCCGTGGGCAACTACTTTTCTCCCATGAATGACAAAGCACCCTATGTGATTGAAGAACTGGAGGTGAATCCCTTTGCCCTGGTGGATTACGAGATGGTGCCTCTGGACGGGCTCTGTAAATTTTCAGAAGCCTTCAGACCGTCCGTACCCAGGGGGATAGACCGGATCGGCAACCTGCTGAAACCCGAATCCCTGGCCATCATCGGTGTCAGCACCTCCAAGATGAACTTCGGCCGGAATATCCTGAGAAACGTCATCCGGGCCGGATTTCCAAAAGACAAGATCCGCATCATTTCCCCGAAAGCCACTGAAATTGACGGGGTGTCCTGTGTGTCGGATATCATTCATATCGATAATGTTGATCTTCTGGTGGTGGCGGTGGGTGCCGGCCATGTACCGGCATTAATAGATGAAATCATCGATAACAACAGAGCAAGAAGCGTCATCCTGATCCCCGGCGGACTCGGGGAAAAAGAGGGGACCGAAGACCGTGCCCGGGCGGTGATGGATAAAATCCATACCGCACATGCAGGCAGCGGCGGCGGTCCCGTATTCCTCGGGGGCAACTGCCTGGGGATGATCAGCCGTCCCGGGCATTTAGATACTTTTTTCACCCCGGATGCCTGTTCCCCGAAACGGATGAACAAGCCACCCGCCCCCATGGCCCTGATCAGCCAGAGCGGTGCCTTTGCCCTGGTGCGCATGACAGGCATTGTGGCCGGGGATCCCGCCTACAACATCACCGTGGGCAACCAGATGGATCTCACCATCGGTGACTTTATCTCCTTTCTGGCGGATGACGGGGATATCGGTATCATCAGCATCTACGCCGAAGGGTTCCAGGATTTGGACGGCCTCCATGCCTGCCGGGGCATCCGCAGGGCCGTTGAGAACGGCAAAGAGGTGATCGTTTACAAGGCCGGCCGCACACCGGAAGGGAAAAAGGCAACCTCCGGCCATACCGCTTCCGTGGCCGGGGACTACATGGTCTGCACCTCCTGCCTGACCCAGGCCGGTGCCCTGGTCACCGATTCCCTGGAGGAATTCGACGGGCTGATGAACCTGTCCGCCTTCCTCCACGGAAAACATATAACCGGATTCAGAACCGGGGCCCTGAGCCCGGCCGGATTTGAAACCGTTGCCATTGCCGATTCCCTCCAGTCCAGGGGATCTTCCCTGGTACTGCCCGGGTTTGGTGAGGCAACCCGCAGGGCCGTGTCTGACCTCTTTGACCGTGCCGGACTCACAGATATCATGGATATCAAAAATCCCCTGGATCTGACACCGGCTGCACCGGATAAGGTCTACACCGGAACCATAAAGGCTATGATCGGGGATGCGGACATTGACGCCGTGGTGGCCTCCCTGGGCTCCCTTGCCCCGGCCACGGCAGATACCCCCTCTCCGGATGATCCGGAAGGTTTTACCACCCGGACCGGCAGCTTTATAGACGCCCTTCCCGGCCTGATCGCGGATTCCGGAAAACCCGTGGTGGTCTTCAACGATGCCGGCAGGGCCCACGACCCCATTAATGACCGGTTGAGGGAACAGGGGGTACCTGTATTCCAGTCTTGCAGTCAGGCCATGAACCTGTTGGCAAGATACACGGCCTACCGTCTGCGTCTGGAACGGTTCCGGCAACACCCATAAAAAACGCCCCGCGGCAACTATAAAATTATAGAACGGAGAAACCAAATGGAAGTGTCCCCAATGGAACTGCCAATTGATTATCAGGGAATTACGGAGATCTTCAGCCGGGCCTGGGATCAGGGCCGTGATTTTCTTTTCGAATACGAGGTGTATGAACTGCTGGCGCGTTCCGGGGCGGAAACACCGCCCAAAAGTAATCTCATTGCCAGGGGGGCGCGGTGTTCTGACGAAGAACTCACGGCCCTGCCCGGAGACAAGACGGTGCTGAAAATTGTCTCGCCGTACATCATTCATAAGACCGAAGTGGGCGGTGTCCGCATCGTGGACAAGGAGCCCAACAAGATCCGTTCAGCCGTCCGCCGGATGATGTACGAGGTACCGGAGGCCTATGCGGCACGGCTGGGGCAGCATCCCAACGGAATACCGGAACATTACAAGGGACTCTCCGGTGAAGCACTTCTTGCCGCCGTATCCGCAGACGTGCAGGGCGTACTCCAGGTGCAGTTCATGCCGCCGGATTCCTCCGCCTTCGGTAACGAGTTGATTGTGGGGCTGCGCCACACCCAGGAGTTCGGCAGCATTATCTCGGCAGGTTTAGGCGGTACGGATACAGAACTCTACGCCAAGCGGTTCCGCAAGGGGCAGGCCATTGTTGCCTCCTCCACGGCTCTGGGTGACGGGGAAACCTTTTTTCAGCTCTACCGCCAGACCATCTCCTACCGGAAACTGGCCGGCTTGACCCGGGGACAGCGCCGGATTGTCACCGATGAGCAATTGGTGGAATGTTTTGAATCTTTTGTGCGCATGGGGAACTACTTTGCCCAGGAAAATCCGGATGCGCCCTTTGTGATCGAAGAGCTTGAGATCAACCCCTTCGCCTTTACCGACTATCTGATGGTTCCCCTGGACGGGATGTGTAAATTTTCCAAACGGACCGGGGTAAAGGCCCAACGGCCCGTGACAAAGATTCATAACCTGCTCCACCCGGAACGGATCGGGATCATCGGGGTGTCCGGCACCCGGAAAAACTTCGGCAGAATCATTCTGGACAATATCCTGGCCGAAGGATTTGACCCGGAAAAGGTGGTCATTTTCAAAGCGGGGCAGGACGAGTTGGACGGCATTACCTGCCTGCCGGATCTGGATGCCCTGAAAGGGGATGCGCTGGATTGGGATGGATCGAAGCTGGACCTGTTCATCGTGGCCGTGGGGGCCGCCCAGGTACCAGATCTGGTGGAAGAGGTTATCCGGAAGGATGCGGCGGAAAGCGTCATGCTCATTGCCGGCGGTATGGGGGAAACCCATGACAGCCAGGAACGGGCGGAACAGGTGATCGCAACCATTGACGAGGCCCATGCCGGCAACGGCGGGCCGGTCTTTTTAGGGGCCAACTGCATGGGGGTGATTTCCAAACCCGGCCGCTACGACACCTGGTTCATCCCGGAGGAAAAACTGCCCAAGTTTCGGGACAACGCGGTTTGCCGGGCAGCCCTGGTCAGCCAGAGCGGGGCCTTTATGCTCCACCGCAGCCACCAGTGTCCCCAGCTGTCCCCGGCTTACATGATTTCCATGGGCAACCAGACCGACCTGACTCTGGGGGATATGGTGACCTACTTTAAGGATTCGGATCAGGTGGACGTCATTGCCGTCTATGCCGAAGGATTTAACGACCTGGACGGCCTAGCCTTCTGCCGGGCGGTGCGGGAGGCCGTGCTGGCGGGTAAGGAAGTGGTGTTTTACAAGGCCGGCCGCACCCTGGAGGGACAGGCTGCCACCTCAAGTCACACCGCTTCTCTGGCCGGGGACTACATGGTCTGTGAGAGCTGTGTTTCCCAGGCCGGTGCCGTGGTGGCCAGGAATTTTAGCGAGTTTCAGGAACTCATGCTTCTTGCGGAAACCCTGAGCCAGAAGACGGTAAACGGAAACCGTCTGGCCGCCGTCAGCGGTGCCGGTTTCGAAGCCGTGGGCATGGCGGACAGCATCCAATCCGATGATTTCACCATGGAACTGGCGGATTTCAGCCCTGCCACACGGCAGGCCGTCGCCGGGGTCTTGAAATCCAAGAAACTGGACCGGCTGGTCACCCTCTCCAATCCCCTGGACATCAATCCTTCGGCAGATGACGAGGCCCATGGAGATATCGCTAAAATTCTCTGTGATGATCCCGGTGTGGATGCCGTGGTACTTAGTCTCGATCCCATGAGTCCGGCCATGCGAACCCTTGAGGAGAGCAGCATGGACCGGTTTCTTATGTCCCATCCCGACAGTATTCTCAACCGGATGATTGCCCTGAAGTCCGCCACCCGGACCCCGGTGGTGGCGGTGGTGGACGGGGGGCGTCTGTACGATCCTTTAAGAGACGCCCTGACAGCCAACGGCATTCCTGTCTTTACCGTTTGTGACAAGGCCATAGCCGCGCTGTCTCTGTACATTCAGGGCCGGCTGCGGGCCGATGCCATCCGTCTCAGTGAAGGCGTGGGACGGGGGGGAGGTGCCCGTGGGTGATCTCCAGGTGGTCTATCTGACCAAGTCGCCGGTGGAATTGTACAAGATCCTCAAGTTTGAGAATCTTGCCGCCAGCGGCGGTGAAGCCAAATACCTCATCGCTGACGGTCTGGTCCGCGTGAACGGCGCCGTGGAAACCCGGAAACGGAAGAAAATTTTTCCAGGGGATAAGATTGAACTCTCCGGTATCTGTCTGGAAATGCGGATGGCCGGGGCGGCGGATCAGGACGGGCAGCAATAAAAAACAAAATGTGTGTTAATTGTGGATTCAGAGCTGATATGTTGACAATAAAATGAATGATATTTAGTCTCTTTTT
>JAKSBB010000788.1 GCA_022361315.1 Desulfobacterales bacterium | reverse complement strand
TTTCTCGCCAAAATAATCTTCACCGTCGGCCGGGGTTACGATCCAATAGGCCTGAAACCGTTCTTCACCGGTATTCTTGATCACATGGGGGATCTGTGAAAAAAAGGAGAGGGTATCCCCGGCCTGGATATCGTAGGTCTCCCCCCCGTAAATCAACTGGGCGCTGCCGGCAATCACAATGCCCAACTCCCTGCCCAGGTGGCCGTCATCCGCATCCCCGCGTTTCTGCCCCGGGGCCAGTTCAAGAAAAAAGGCATTGAATGAATGGCTGCCCTTGGATTGGCTTTCACCGCAAAGGGTCTCGTATTTGAATCCCTTGCGTTCGTATATTTTACGCTGATCCCGCTTCACGATTTCCACACGGGTCATGGTCTCATAATCCTTAAAAAACTTGTTGGGCGGCACACCGTAGACTTCCAGAAGCTGCAGCAGGGTATCCAGAGACGGAGAAATCCGGTTCCGCTCAATCTGTGACAGAAGACTTGAACTGACGCCGGCCTTGGTGGCCACCTCTTTAATGGTCAGATGCCGGGAATTCCGAATGGCCCGTAACAGGGGGCCCAGTTTTGTTTTCATAGATCCACCAATTAAGTATAATTAAATTTTAATTAATAATACTAAATAAAAATTACCTGTCAACCTAATTCTTGACAGAGACAACTAAAATTTTTGAATGAATGAAATAAACGCTTTTGTCATATTCTCAGTAGATTAAGCCCGTGTACCTATGTCTTGACCTTTGCAGGCTAGTATAATAATACTGATAAAGGAGGAAAATCCCATGACATCAAAGGAAAAACGCAGCGCTGCCAAAGCGTCGGGCAGGGTGCACTGCCATAGTGCGCTTGTGACCCGTATTGCACTTTTCCTGAATTACCTGAGCCGTGAAAACTTTCAGCACCTGATCCGGGAAACCAAGGGCCGCCCCCTGACCTCCGAGGGGGATCTGCTGAAATTCATGATCGCCAAAGGCTATATCAATGCCGCCGATGCCCCCGCTTTAAAAAAGACCTGCCTGAGCTTTGCCAGGGCCCAGGAAGATACACGGTTCGGCTCACTGTGCATCCAGTTCGAATTCCTCACCCAGAGCAACCTGAATCTGGCACTTGAAGAGCAAAAAAACCTAAGCACTGACGGCCGGACTGTTTTCCTGGGGGATCTCCTTGTGGAAGCAGGAATGATCTCCCAGCGCCAGCAAAAACTCATCCTCAAGAAACAGAAAATGGATCTGGATTTCAAGGAAACCCTCACCGATTTTGCAGCCAATACCAGGGAAATCAAGGAAGATGATGTTACCATTTATATCCCGGAAGACGGACTGACCGCCTGGATGGTCAAAACAAAAAATTGTGATCCGGACCTGCTTCTCACTGACCTGAAGGAAATTATCGAACGAACCGGCATCATATACGGCATGGCAGACGATATTGCCCTGGCATCCTTCCTGGCATCGCCTCAGGATCCCGACGACCGGTTTGAACTGGCAAAAGGCCTCCCTCCGGTTCCGGGAAAAGACGCCCGGGTCTTCTATCTGTTTGACAAGGACTACCTGTCTCCGGGCAAGGTGGAGAATGACGGGTCCATCGACTACAGAAATCGGGGAGAAATCCCTTTTGTCCGCACCGATGCGGTATTGGCGGAGAAGATTCCTTCCACATCCGGAAGGGACGGCGTCAACGTTTTCGGAGATGTTGTGGAAGCACCGCTGCCTCTGGATATGGATATCATCTGCGGCAAAGGGGTAACGCTCTCCGAAGACCGGCTGAAGGCAGTTGCCGCTCTGGACGGGTATCCCAAACTCAGCCAGGAGGGCACCTTATCCGTATCCGACGCCCATGTAATCCGCGGCGACGTGGATTTCACCACCGGTCACGTCAAGTTTGATAAAAACGTCTTTATCACCGGTGCCATCAAAGCCGGCTTCAGGGTTGAAGCCAACGATGTGGTGGCCCGGGCCGTGGACGGCGGCATCATCCATGCCCGGGGCGACGTTTCCATCGCCAACGGTATTACGGACGGCACCATTAAGGCAAAGGGCCGTGTCAGTGCCGGTTTTATCCACAGATCAATTATCTCCTGCCTGGGCAATATGGAAATAGACAAAGAGGTTGTGGAAAGCGACATCCTTCTGGAAGGCACCTTTGAAATGTCCCGGGGCAAAATGTATGCGTCCTCCGTGGCCGCCCGCGGGGGGGCGAAAATCTACCAAATCGGCTCGGTCAAAGCTGTGGCGTCAACCATCACCGTGGGAGTATCCCCGTACATTGCTTCGGAACTCCGGTTCATCAACCGGAAGATAGAAAAGAGTCAGACGGATTTTGAAACAAAAACCAGTGAAAAAGACACCCTCCAGACCAATCTGAAGGACATTGAGGCAACCATTGAACAGATCAGAACCGCAGCCGTCACGGGCGGTAACGCCGCCTTCCCGGATCTCAGCGGCCCTGATGACCACCAGGCGGCTTTAAAAGCGCTGGGCCACGAAAGACAACGGGTCCAGGCAAAAATTATTAAGCTCGGCCTGGACATCCGGGCGGCCAAAGAAGAAATCGCTCACTGGGTCAATGAAAAATTCGAGATCAAACGGCAGAACAAAACGAATCCCCCCAGACCCATTCTGGATGTAAGGGGACCGATTCTTACCGGCACCCGTGTAAAAGGCATCCACTCGTCCACTGTAATCTCTCGGGATCTTGCCCGGGTCAGACTGATTGAAATGTCCTGCGCCAGTGACCGCAAAGACGGCAGGCTCTCCTGGGAAATGGTAGCCAACCGGCTCTAGAAAAAAAGATAAAACGTTCAGCGGCAATCCTTCCAGTCACATTATTCTGAATCTTCCCAGGTATGGGTCAATTGTCCGCGGTCCTGATATTCACTCAGAAACCCCGCCATGGCGTCCACATCCGCAAGCTCCACCAGGAGGTCGTGGGTAACGGCTTCCCCGTAATCCGTGTCGGCGATATCCACACGGAAGGACTTTATCTGACTCATGAAAATATCGTTGAAAGGGTATGGCAGCACCACCCGAACGGCCCGGGTTTTCACCAGCTTCACCAAAGGGGCCTGTTCGATGGCGGCAACCACAGAACGCCCGTACGCATCAATGAGTCCCCTCACCCCGAGCTTTACCCCGCCGTAGTGCCGGGTCACCACCGCAGCGACGCAGGTCATATCGTTTGCCATCAGGGCGTTGAGCATGGGTTTGCCCGCCGTGCCTGCAGGCTCCCCCGCATCGGAGGCGTGGCTGATCTCCCCCCGGTCCCCCACCACATATGCCCAGCAATTGTGGGTGGCGGTTTTATTCTCTCTTGCCACACGGGTGATAAAGACTTTGGCCGCTTCCATGGAAGAGACATAGGCCAGGGAGCAGATAAAGGTGGACCGCTTGATCTTGATCTCGGCCTGCCTGACGGGATCATCCTCAGAGAGGCCGACGGAATAGTAGTAATTTACCTGATTCATGCACCGGGTATAGTATAATTGGCTGCCAAAGAAAAGCCTTTGTCCCGGAATCGGAACGGTCTGTTATGCAGGGGATGAAGAAAGCCGGACCTCAACCCGGGCCTCCACAGATTCGCCGGTGGGCCTTCCATCCGAAACCGCAGGACGTCCTCCGCCCCCCTTCCGGCCGCCGCCACCGCTTTGCCTGCCGCGCCTCCCGCCACCCTCTCCGGTAGCTGACATCCGGAGGTTCCCGGGACTGAATGTCACCGCCATCCGTGCCCCCGGACCGAAATCCCCGAATGAAGAGATGGCGTCAAAACGGATGGCAGCCTCGAAAACAAAACGTTCCCCACCCTGGACACCGATGTGGATATCCTTTTCACCTGCCTCGGAAAGATTCATAATCAACGGATCAGAACCATAGGGATATGAAATGGTAAGGGTTTCCGGCAACATTATTTCCATCGGTGGTGCTGCAACTTCACCGGCCGCCTCCCTGCCTTTTTCATTTCCGTACCCGCCATAGGGTGTCAATCGCTTCAAAGCTATGGAAAAGGGTGGAATATCTTCCACACCCTCTTTTTCTTCTCCTATGTTTTCAGGCACATCCGGTATGGGATCCAGAGTCAGTTTCAGCCCCGCTTGTCCCAGCCGACGAATCATCTCCCTGCTGCCCACAGCTACGGCAATATAGATCGCCTGGTCATCATTGGCCACGCGCATGATGATCCGGTTTGTCCTGTCAACGTATTGCGGGGGAAACGACTGCCATTCAACATCGGAACCATCTGCCACCACGGCAGTTGCCTGCCAGGGGCTGTCGCCGGTGAGCACCGGTTTTCCGCCGCATCCACCCAGCATGACGCTCAGGGCGAGGATGTACATCCCGATCATCATCAGCACACCGATCACGGAATACACAATAGAAATAAAACGGAGTCCTCCTTGCTCTTTCCTAAGCTTTCCGGTCATTCTCCCCTCCTGTTACAAAATACCTTGCCGGCTGTTTTGTTTATGGGGTTCTACACTCCCCCTTTGGTTCTAAACGATTGTATCGATGAAAACCGGCGGAATTCTAAAAAATTGTCATCGCCCTTCCCTGGCGCGGAATCTACCGCCCGTGACCTTGACAAGACCGGCAAATGAATCTAACTTGAATACCTGAATTAACCCCTTTTATACTGGAATACCGCTTTGAAAAAAGACCAGATGGACCCGGACCGGATATACGCAGCGCTGAGAAAAAAAATCATTCACCTTGAACTTGCGCCGGAGAGTGTATTGAACCTCAGCGATCTGGCCAAAGAGTTCCAGGTGAGCCGGACCCCCATCAAAGAGGTGTTGATCTCCCTTCAGGCCGAAGAATGGATCATGCGCCAGGGGTCTCATTTCATCGTCACCCCCTTAAGTCTTGAACGCATCCGCGAGATTACGGAGATCCGCATGGTCATGGAAGTCCAGGCCAATCTCTGGGCCATGGAGCGTATTACCCCGGCGGAATCCCGGCGGCTGAACGAACTCAGGGAACAGATCCATACCTTTGATGCCAATGCCGGCAACCAGGAAATCGTGGATTTTGACTTCGATCTCCACCACTTTATTTTCAGCATCACCAAAAATGCCAACCTGGCAAGGATTCTGGAACGGATTTTAAGCCACTACCTCAGATTCTGGCTGGCCATTCCCCGCCAGATCGATCACAAGGATTTTTTCGTTGAAACCCTTGAACTCATGGATGCCATTGATCAACGGGACGCCGATCTGATCAGGGAGTGCACCACCAGTCATATCCGCAATTCCGTGGCCCAGATTATGGGCACCAGATAACCTTTCTCCACAATTCGTGATTTATTTCCCACCACTGGGGACAGGTGCGTCCATAGAAATCCGATGATAAATACCCGGAAGACTTGACATTAATTTAAAATAAATTTATCGTGAATTTATTTTAAATGCTTTATGGATATGAAATAAATTAAGGAGACTTCATGGACAGTCTAATTTACCTGGACAACGGCGCCACCTCATTTCCCAAACCGGAATCGGTTTACGGTTTCATGAACGATTTCTACCGCAACAACGGGGTCAGTCCCGGCCGGTCCGGATATGACCTGTCCATTGAAACCGGTAACATTGTAGAGGATACCCGCAAGGCCATGACCCGTTTTTTCAACGGTACGGATCACAACCGCCTGGTCTTCTCCGCCAATTCCACCGATGCCCTGAACCTGGCCATTAACGGTATTGTGAACCCCGGAGATCACGTCATCACCACCGCCCTGGAACACAATGCCGTACTCCGGCCCCTGCACCACTTGTCCGAGTATCACGGGGTTGAGGTGGACTACCTTCCCTTTGACGAGAAAGGCTTTGTATCCCCCGAAGATTTCCGGTCCAAATTCAAATCCAACACCACCCTGGTGATTGTAAACCACGGATCCAATGTCATCGGCACGGTCCAGCCGGTGAAAGACATCGGGCAGATCTGCAGGGAGAAGGGGGTGCCCTTTCTGGTGGACGCCTCACAGACCGCGGGAAAAGTGGCCATCGACATTCAGGAAATGAACATCGATATCATTGCATTCACCGGGCACAAATCCTTGCTGGGCCCCACAGGCATCGGCGGCCTCTATGTGGGGGAAGGCATCGACATCCGCCATACCCGGGCCGGCGGCACCGGGGTTAAATCCGCCCAGCGCCACCATCTTGAAGAGTATCCTTACCGCCTGGAGTACGGCACCATGAACACGGTGGGTATCGCCGGCCTCTTTGCCGGGGTTCAATGGCTTGAGAATCAGGGAATGGAAAAAATTCACACCCATGAAATGGCCCTCACCCAAAAACTGCGGGACGGTCTGTCCGCCATAGACGATGTGGTCTGTTACTGCGCAGATGATCTCTCCGGCCACATCGGGGTACTCAGTTTCAACATCCTTGGGCAGGAGGCACTCAATGTCGGCACCCTTCTGGACGGTGATTACAACATTGCCTGCCGCACGGGCCTGCAATGCGCCCCCATGGTCCACGAACAGCTGGGCACCGACGCATACGGCACGGTCCGTATGGGATTCGGCCCCTTCAATAATGACAGCCATGTGGATGCCACGCTGGCAGCCGTTGAGGAGATCGCGACCTTTCTGAACAGATAGTGCTCCGTATCCCAATGCTTTAAAGCCATCGGCCCTAGTGGATTCCCCACTATGGCCGATGGTGTTTGATAATCATAGATCCAAGCCAGGGCGATTAACTCATCAGTCAGGTATTGATTCTCATTATTAAATGAGATCAATATCCATTAGATTTCCAAACCTCTGATCCCAGATCTTTTGATGATGCATAATAATTTGCCCGGCCGGAATCGTGTTGTCAAAGGTGGTATGCCCGTCAGTGAAAAAGAAAAATTTATATCCCAGTGAGAACCCGCACCGGATGGTGGTATCCATACAATATTCTGTCTGGGCACCAACAATATAGAGCTGTGTTATGGAACGGGCTTTCAAATATGCATCCAGTGGTGTCCGGTAAAATGCATCCCATTTCGTTTTTGTGATATGGCAGTCTGTTTCCAGACGATGAAGTTCAGGGCAAATCTCAAAATCAGGTTCACCTGCTTTGAGATCCTCATCTTCATGCTGGATAAAAATGACAGGCACGTCTTTTAAGCGGCATCGGTCAATCAGGGTATTGATGGTTTGTATGACCTTGGCTTTATTGTGGATATCTTCTTTGAAAACACCTTGCTGGACATCTAAAACGATCAGGGCTTTATTCATCGGAGACCTCATTTTTAAATCCGTGGGAAGTGACGATCGATACGATACGGGAGGCTTGATTTAATTCAGGCCTCATTTTTTCAAGCGCCCGGAGAATCAGGCTGGAGGAGGCTTCAAGGTACATACCATATTCTGAGCAGGCTTTGACATCTGATGAATATGCCAAGGAAATGACACGGCCCCCGCTGTCCTGAATTGCTTTTAGAGACTGATAGGTCACGGTGTTTCCTCCGATGGACTGTAATCGGGAATCATCCCCCTTAAAGGTCGCCGTGTATTCGGCCCCATCGAGCACCTTTTCCAGTCTGCGGAACGGTTCAATGGCAATGAACTTGGGCATGGGGATATCCAACTCTGAAAACCCGTCATAAATCCCGTACAACAAATCTCCCCTGGAAACCGGAACGATGACATGGGTCGGACAGACATCAGCCAGTTCATGGGCGATTTTTCTGTATCCGGTCACCCCGGCGGGGTGGCTTCCGACAGGAGGAGTCACGTAGTTCGTGGCCGGAAGATATCCGCGGTCCACATACGTTTTTAAGAGGGGCCATCTATCGGAACTCTGTTTTACAGCCACATGATCTACATCAATTGCCCGTAAAGCCGTTTTAAAAGGCCGGGTCACCTGTTCGTCGGTGATGACAACACTGGGAATATTCATGTAATTGGCATACATTGCCAATGAAATCCCGGCATTCCCGCTTGAAGCGATGACCACCCCTTTGGCGTGAACCGATGCTGCATATTGCACGAACTCGGAACTCATCCGATCTTTATGGGATCCGGTGGGATTCTGGAACTCATTTTTAAAATAGATTCCCGACACATTGAAATGCCCTGTAAGTTTTTCATTTAACACACATGGCGTGTTGTGTTCACCCAGAAGGTTGCGGCCGAACATCAGGCCCGGCTCAATCCGTTTAATACTTGAAGGATATCCTGATCTAAGGCATTCCGGACAACCTGTGGTAGAGACCTGGTCATATTCTTTCCTGCATTTGATACATTGATACATGAAATTCTCCTTTCTGAATCCATCATAAAATGATACTTATTATTTGTATAACGAATTAAATTGATTGTTATGATGTTAATTTTCGATGGATAATGATGCACACAGACCAATACCTGACATTTATTGAACTATCAAAATCCTTGAATTTCTCAGTGACAGCGAAAAAACTGAACCTGGTACAATCCACGGTGTCTAACCGGATAAAAGAACTGGAACGCTATTACAGCAAACCCTTATTCCACAGGTCAAACAAATCAGTCATGCTCACCCCCTTCGGTTCGACACTGCTGCCTTACGCCATTGAGGTGGTACGGCTCGAGCAAAAAGCATTGGCAGCACTCTCTGTTCAGAACATATCGGAATCCATCAGGATTGGTACCACCCATGCGTTTTTAAAGGCAAGGCTGAAACCTGCGATCTCGGGTTTCCTAGATACGTTTAAACAGGTGTCCATCAATGTTACCATCGATCATTCAGACAGTCTTTTACGGTTGATCCAGGAAAATCAGATTGATGTCGCATTTGTCACCTATGCGCCAAAGTCCATGCTCTATGATATTGTCCATGAGATAAAAGACCATATTGTTTTTCTCGGCCCGGTTGACGGACCTGACCGGATAAAAAAAGAAGAGTTGAATCAGTTCAGCCTGGTACACACGGATCTGGGGGAACATTTTGAAACCTACCTGGGTGTCCCCCTGGAATACAGCCTATACTTTGACCAGATATACGAATCCTTTGAGAGCATGTTAGAAAACGGTCGATACGGGTTTTCTCTGAAATCGGCTTTAAGGGGTGAAGAAAAAAGATTAAAGGTAATTGAGATCGAAGATTTGAAGCCCTATGCACTGGACTTTCTGATGATAAAAAGAAACCAGAATTTATCCACCTTTTTAGATCATTTCATCCGTTTTACGGATAGTTACCTGAAAGAAAATCCTTTATAAGGACTGAAGGAACAAAGAATGCCGCAATCCATAACGATAACAACACCTGTCGATTTTCACCTCCATGTGAGAAATGGGGAGATACTAAAAGCAGTAATGCCCCACACCGCCAAAGAATACGGGGCAGCACTGATCATGCCGAATCTCAAGCCGCCGATCGTCACATTGGCGTCAGCTGTGGCCTATAGAGATGAGATTCTGGAAGCCCTTCCCTCTGATTCGACGTTTAATCCGCTGATGAGTCTGTATTTCACACAAAACCTGACAAGCCGGGATGTAAAAGACGCCTATGAATCGGGCCTGGTCAAGGCGGTGAAACTCTATCCTGCCGGCGCGACGACAAATTCTGATTTCGGTGTCACCGATTACGATGGTATTCAAGGCGTTCTTGAAACAATGGCAGAAATAGGTATGCCACTTCTCATCCACGGGGAAGTCACAGATGAAGCCATTGATATTTTTGACAGAGAGGCACGGTTCATTGAAGATATTCTGACGCCGATCCGTGAAAGAGTGCCAGATCTTAAAGTGGTGATGGAGCATATTACAACCAAGGAAGCGGTGCAGTATGTTCTGGATGCAGATGATCATCTTGGTGCTACCATCACCCCCCATCACCTGCTGTTAAACAGAAATGCCATATTCCACGGCGGAATCAATCCCCATCACTATTGTTTACCCATACTGAAAAGGGAAGGTCACAGGCAGGCCCTCGTCGATGCCGCAACCAGTGGCAACAAAAAATTCTTTCTGGGTACGGATAGTGCGCCCCACGCAAAAGGAACGAAAGAGTGCGCCTGCGGATGCGCGGGGATCTACACGGCCTTTTCTTCTCTTCCGTTGTATGCGGAAGTTTTTGAAATGGCTGGCGCGCTTGATAAATTAGAAGGGTTTGCCAGCCATTTCGGTGCTGACTTCTACGGCATCCCACGGAATGAAGGTACAATAACACTGCGGAAGGCAGATACGCCGATCCCGGATTCATTTACCATTGGAGATGATGTGATCGTTCCTTTCAGGGCCGGTGGTTCCGTTTCCTGGACGGTGGTGAATCAAGTTTAAAACTGCGTTCAAGGTGCACTGCTGTCCAGTGTCCGTCTAACCAGAGCGGCCATCTGCCGGATATCAACGGGTTTGCCGATAAATCCGGCAACCGTATCCCTGGTTTCCTCGTCGGTCTCCATGTGATCCCCCAACCCGGTGCAGACCAGCACCGGTATTCCGGAATCCAGCCGGCGAACCTCAGCGGCCAGTTCCAGGCCGTCCATCTCCGGCATGGTATAATCCGTGATCACCAGATCAATGTCGGCGGATGATTCACCGAACGCATCCAGAGCCTTCCGGCTCCGGGTAAACCGTTTTACCGTATACCCAAGGCGTTCCAGTATGCGGGTATGAAGAAAGGCGACCCTTACATCGTCATCCACCAGCAATATGGTCTCGGAACCCGTCTCAATCTCTGCCGTCTGGGGCTGATCAATATAGGTATAGGCTTCCCCCTGCTTTCTGCACACCGGCAGATAGATACTGAAGCAGGTCCCCTCTCCCAATGTGCTGGTCACCCGGATATGGCCGCTGTGGGCCTCCACCACACCGTGGACCACGGACAACCCGACACCGGAGCCCTTTCCCTCTTTCTTCGTGGTGTAGTAAGGTTCGAAGATTTTGGGGAGTACGGCCGGGTCGATGCCCGGTCCTGAATCCCCAACGGAAAGACAGACATAGGATCCCGGCGGAATGTCCTTCTCCTCCGCCTCGCCCTTTTGAACACACTGCCGCACCAGCCCCACCTCAAGGCGGCCGCCCCTGTCGGCCATGGCATGAAAGGCATTGGTGGCAAGATTCATGATCACCTGGTGGAGTTGAACCGGATCCGCCATGATATAGCCGCATTCCGGGTCGATCTTTGTTGTGATATCTATGGAGGAAGGCAGGCAGGACCGGAGAAGTCCCATGGATTCCAGAACCGTTTCACCGGCCCGGACCAGAACCAGCCGGTGCTCTTTCTGACGGCTGAATGTCAGGATCTGATTAACCAGGTCCTTGGCATGGCGGGTGCATTCCAGAATGACCCGGATATTATCCGTTTCCTCTGAACTTCTCCCCTCATCCATGAGCAGCATCTGGGCATAGCCCGACACCGGTGAAAGTACATTGTTAAAATCATGGGCAATACCCCGGGCCAGGGTGCCGATGGCCTCCATTTTCTGGGCGTGGACCAATTGTTTTTCAAGGGTTCTCCGCCGGGAGATATCCAGGGCCATCGCCCGCAGCTCCCTGATCTGCCCTCCCTTATCCATGACGGCGTCAATGGAGAGGCTCACCCAGATGGATTCGCCGTTGCGCCGGGTCAACTTGAGTTCCAGATCTTTCACCGGACTCCCGTCTTTCAGAGATTCCCGGATCTCCAGGAATGTGGAACGGGCCACCTCAGGATCAGTAAACAATGCACCGGTGGTTTTCCCGATGAGTTCATCCCTGGAAAAGCCGGACAGGGTTTCCGCCTGGCGGTTACATTGGAAAATAACCCCTGACTCATCCATGGAAAAATAGGCAATGGGGGCATTTTCATAAAGATCCCGGAATTTTTTCTCTTTGTCGGCCAGATCAGCATAGGCTCTGCGCAGGTGGGCCTCCTTGCGCCACAGCAATTCCGCGCCCTTTTTCCCCTTGAGGGTACCCAGGTAGGCCAGGGAAGAGACTTCCACCAGACGAATGAGGATATCCAGCCGATCCCGCAGATCAGCCTCTCTGACGAACCGGTCTCCATCAAGGGCCAAAAGAGACGGATCAGCAGTATTAATAACCATGATACCGTAATCCGGCAGGATGATATAAATGGAATTGCTGGACTTAAACTGGCGGACGATGCGGGTATCCACCTTGATATGATTCTTTGGCCGGGATATGCGGTTGCCGTTAT
>JAKSBB010000506.1 GCA_022361315.1 Desulfobacterales bacterium | reverse complement strand
GGCCTGATAATTATGTTACGACATTTATCGATTTTTACGGAACTAAAGAATGGCCAGGCATTGATTTGGTATCACCGCAAGCACCTCCTTCACAGATTGCCAAGTCGATCAATGAGGCTACCAAAAAACAAGTTGTCTCGCTTTTTTCAGAACAACAGGCAGAGCGCCGGTTTGTACCTTTCGTAGCCGTGCATGAATTTGAGGCACTGCTTTTCAGTGATGCCGGAATTCTTGCCAGTAAACTTGGCATAGATGAATCCAAGGTCACAACGGTCATCTCTGATTGCGGTTCACCAGAAGCAATCAATAATGATCCCATGACCGCTCCTTCCAAACGCCTGGATGCCTGGTCGGTCAATGGAAAGTTTCTTAAAACAACAATGGGAGTTACCATTGCCAGAGAAATCGGTATTGAAAAAATTCGGAACGAATGTCCTCTTTTTGATGAGTGGCTAAAAACTTTTGAAGAGATCCAGAGGAGTGGTCAATGATCGATAACACTATGGCTCACTTTCAGGTCGGGGTGGTCTAAAGTACTGGCAAAAGATACGATCGGTATCATCTGCAAATTATCCCCGTGCAATACGTCCCCATAGGGAAATTGATCGCAAGTTACGATTGACATGCCTTGTTTCCATTTCAAATACCAATAATACATGTTATCAAGATCATATTCGGGCAAATGTCATTCTTAAAAAAGGAAGTCGATATCATGGGACAGACCCTATTCTTAATCCTCAACATCTTCCTCATCTTAGTACCCCAGACCGGTCAAACATGCACCACCTTCGCTCTGGAACACAATGCGCAACACGTCGTTGGAAAAAATTTTGACTGGATGGTGGATGACGGACTCATAATTATTAATAAACGCGGTGTATCCAAAAAAGCCATTGTTGTCAAAGACGCCCATGGCGGTCTTGCCACCTGGACATCAAAATATGGAAGCGTTACGTTCAATCAACATGGTAGAGAACTGCCCCATGGGGGGATGAATGAAACGGGTTTAGTCGTTCAGGCAATGATGCTTCCCGGCAGCATCTATCCGCCCCCCGATTCACGACCTGCAATTTCAAGATTGCAATGGATTCAGTACCAACTCGATAATTCCAGTTCTATCAAAGAAATTATTGCCAGTGATTCCATTTTGAGAATCGGCCCCAGTGGCGGTCCCGGACCTCATTTTTTGTGTATAGACAAACAAGGGGATGCTGTCAGCATTGAGTTTATTGATGGTAAACTGGTCTATCACTCAAAAGAAACGATGCCGTATAAAGCCCTTACCAACAGCACATACGAAACTTCTGCAGCACTTTTTAAAACCCATGAAGGCAAGGGCAATGCCTTCCCTATGCCTACAGGGCATGCATCCGGATCGAGATTCGTTCGTACTGTCAGTATGATTAAGCAATATCAATCTAAACCATCAAAACCATTGGTTGACTATGCCTTTGATATTCTGTCCAATGTTGCAGGTCCCCATACAAAATGGCGCATGGTTTTTGATATTGAGAGTTCTCGCGTGTATTTTAAAACCTTTTCGAACCCCGGAATGCGATATTTTGATTTCAGTTCATTTGATTTATCCTGTGCTTCAGCTGTCAAAATTCTGGATATTAATGCAGAGATAGAAGGCGATGTAACACATCAATTTCAAGATTACAGGCAGCAGATAAATGGCGATCTGATCAGGAATGCATTTAAAAAGACCCCGTCTCTCAAAGGGGTTCCGGAAGCCACATTAAAATATTT
>JAKSBB010000339.1 GCA_022361315.1 Desulfobacterales bacterium | reverse complement strand
TGAAATTCTTGACCACCGTTCCACGGCATCCGATCTTGTCCGGTGGAAGGCGGATGGCTGCTTTATCTTCGGTTTCATCGGACAGCTTATCAGGCGGAAAGGTGTGGATGTGCTGCTGAAAGCCCTTGCCGGGCTCCCGGACAATTTGAACTGGCGGGCAGCCCTGATCGGTGACGGGGATCAGAAAACGGCACTCAAAGCCATGGCTGCGGATCTGGGAATCGCAGACAGGGTGGTCTTTTTCGGGTTCCGGGAGAACCGTCTGGATTTTCTCAAGGGGTTTGACTGTTTTGTGCTCCCTTCGAAAATGGAAGGAATTCCCCGCTGCCTTATGGAGGCCATGACGGCCGGTATTCCTGTGGTGGCGTCGGACATACCGGGCTGCACTGATCTGATCGTTGACGGGCAAACCGGCCGGTTGTTTCCGGTGGATGATGTGCCGGCACTTCAACGGGCGTTACAGGATATGATGACTGACGGGGGCGCCGCACGGTATGGTATCCGTGGCCGGGAACACGTGCTGTCAACGTTTTCCGCCCGGAGAATGGCCAAGGATTACCAGCGGGCCTATATCTCACTCCTGGCCCGGCCGAAGGAAAAGGCCCGGCCAAAGGACAAGGCCTGCTGACATGGGGAAGGCGATCCTCCTGTGTGTAATCGCACTCACCGTCCTTCAGACGGTCAAGCGGCCCTTTGTGGGGGCGCTTGCCTATTACTGCCTGGCCATCTGGGGGCCCCAGTATATCTGGTGGTGGAATTTTGAAGGGATGCGGCTTTCCCTGATCGTTGCCGCGGTCACCATGGGAGCGTTCATGCTCTACCTCTTCAGGACCGGGGTGAACTTCGGTTTTCTCAAGTCGCGGCTGAATTTTTTTGTCATTGTCCTCTGGCTGGCCTATTGCATCTCCTATTCCTTCGGCCCGTACGTGGGCGTCATGGGGGAGGAGCCCTATGAGTATTTCGTAAAGTTCAGCAAGATCATTCTGTTCTACGTCATTGCCGTATTGATTCTCGACGATGTGGACAAGCAGAAATACTTTTCCTACGTCATTATCCTTTCCATGTTCCACCTGACCTGGTGGGCCAATTACCAGTATATTTCCCAGAACTGGAGCGCCTTTTACATGGGGCGCCTGAAAGGGCCCATCGGTGCCTATTCTTCGGGAATTTACGGGGATGAAAACACCTTTGCCATGTTCTTTGTCTCTGCCATCCCCTTTCTCTATTACTGGGGGCTGTACCTGGGGCGGGGCATGATGCGGTATGTGTCATGGGCGGTGATTCCGCTGGGATGGCATGCCGTGTTCCTTACGGGGTCCCGGGGGGGCCTGGTGGGACTGGCGGCTACCCTGTTTGCCGGGGTAATTTTTTCAAAAAACCGCAAGACCTTCATGGCGGTACTGATCCCGGTTTTTCTGGTGGTGTTCGCCATCCAGGGCGGTGAGGTGCTTAAAAGCCGGAGCAGCACCATCGTTGATTATGAAGGGGAAACATCCGCCGAAACCCGGTTGCAGGCTTGGTCTGCGGCTGTCGGGATGCTCAACGAATACCCCTTTACCGGGGTGGGGGTGGCCTGTTTCATCAAGGCCATGCCGGATTTCAGTGACAAGCAGCCCAGGGCCACCCACAGCGTCCCCTTTCAATTTGCCGGAGAAATCGGGGCCTTTGCCCTGATCGCCTATTGCCTGATCGTCATGCTGGTGCTGCTTCAGGGTCTGCGGAACAACCGGTTGATCGATACCTGGGCCCAGGCATTCGACCCGGCCCAACTCAAGGTGATCCGTTACCTCAACGAGGCCAGTGTTGTGTCTGTTTTCGGCCTTGCGGTCTGTTCCCTCTTTCTTTCATGGAATTACTATGAGATATTCTACTATCTTCTGATCATTGCCGGGTTCCTCAATTACTATATCACTGCCCGGATCAAACAATACTACGCTGAAAACAGGACGGCTTAATAAACGCCATGGCGCCCACAACACTGAAACAGCTTCTGAAAAAACCGGTATACAGACTGACGGACTATATCGTCGGATCCGACTACTTCAGGGAATTGTTCTGGCAGACATTCCGGGACCTTCACCGTCCGGATTCCGTTGCCCGCATGGACTACCTGGATAACCCCTACGGAGACGGACCTTCAGCAGAGTCCCCCGGCACAGGACAAACCGGGGCACCGGTGTTTATCACCGCCAGGTTCCGGTCCGGGTCCACCTTCCTCTGGCAGGTATTCAGGCAACTTGAGGGGGTAACCGCCTACTATGAACCCCTGAACGAGAATCAATGGTTCCTGGACCGGGAATACGGGACAGACGACACCCACATCGGTGTGGACAATTACAATGTGGAATACAGGGGGCTTTCCCGGCTTTCAGATGTGTATAATCCTGCCTGGGTAAACCGGAACCTGTTTATGACGGCCAGGGACCATGACCCGGCATTGCAGACCTATATCACCGCCCTGATTGAGGCAACTGACCACCGGCCCGTCCTCCAGTTCAACCGGATGGATTTCCGCCTGGCATGGCTGGCCGCACAGTTTCCGGAGGCACGCATCGTCCACCTCTACAGGCATCCCCGGCAGCAGTGGATGTCCATCCTGAAAGACGGCGGAGGGCCGTCAACGGATTACCGGTACCGGCATGATGATCCCCTGGATCTTTTCTACCTGATAAACTGGGCAAAGGATCTCAGGCTGCACTTTCCTTTTCTGGAACCTGAGGGGCAGCATCCCTACGCAATTCATTATTATCTCTGGCGGCTGTCGCACATGGCCGGGAAACAGCATGCCCACGTCAGTATCGGCTATGAAGAATTGATCACGGATTTTACAGGCGTGGCATCGCGATTGTTCCAGGCCCTGGGACTCACGGTGTCTTCCGAGGAAATAGACAGGCTGGCCGGGTTGAATGCCGGCCGGGTGAAAGAATCCTGGCGGCAATATGCGAAGCCGGACTGGTTCTCAGAGATTGAAGCCGGTTGTGACCGGGTATTGCGTCGGTTCTTAGAGGCGGGCCACCCGTGAATTACAGGCCCGATACATCCGTGAGCAGGAGTTGCGGCAGGTAGATGCGGCGTCTATTGTCCAACAAGGTGGTTACCAATATTCTGGCAAACCAGAGCGGCTTCCTGGTCACGGTTGTGGTCACCCTGCTGCTGTCTCCTTTTGTGGTTCACAGCCTGGGGGACGCCCGCTACGGCATCTGGTCGCTGATCGTCTCCTTTACCGGGCATTACGGCCTGCTGGCCTTCGGGCTTCAGGGCGCGGTGGTTCGCTATATCTCCCACGCGGTGGCCCTGAAGGATTACGACAAAGCCTCGGGGTATATGAGCATTGCCTTTGTCTGCCTGGCCGTAACTGCGGTGTTGTGTGTTGTGATCGGTTACGGATTGTCGGGGATCGTCAGTGGTTTTTTCAACTTTCCGCCGCCGGCGGGGGATGATGCCGGGACGGCATTCTTTCTGGTATCCCTCACTGCCGCCGCCACCTTTCTTTCCGCCGTTTTCCAATGCAATCTGTTCGCTCACCAGAAATTTGCCCTGATGAACGGCATTGGTGTCGCCGGCACCCTGGTCCGGGCAGTGATGACCGTGATCCTTTTAAACGCCGGATACGGGATCCTGGGACTGGCCGTGCTGGGGTTGGGAATTTCCTTGTTTCTTGGGCTGCTTCAGGTGATGGCCTCTTTTCGGTACTGCAACCGGGTCAGGATTCGCCTGTCCGGACTTAAACCGGAGAATTTCAATGACCTGATCCGCTTCGGATCCAAATCCTTTCTGTTCACCCTGTCCACCGCACTGGTGTACCAGTGTGACCTTCTGGTGATCGGCCGCTTTCTTTCGGCTGAGCTGATTACCATCTATACCCTGGCCGCCACCCTGGTCACCTACCTGATTCAATGCGTGACCGTCACCAACAATGCCATGACCCCCCATGCCACCGGGATATTTGCCAGGGACGGGATAAACGGCCTGTCCGGGTTTTACGGTAAAACCGCCTACCTGATGTACATGTTCGGCGGACTGGTGTTTGCCGGATGCTTTGTGCTGGGGCCGTCCTTTTACCAGCTCTGGGTGGGAGAAGGGTATGCGGAATCCGGAACACTGCTGTATATCCTTTTAATTCCACAGTTCTTTGCCACCGGTTACGGGGTCTGCCATATCTGTATGTCAGCCCTGGGCACGCCGGGCCGGATTGCCGTGTTTGCATCTGTGGAAGGGGTGTTGAATCTCATTTTAAGTATCCTGCTTGTCAGATCCTTCGGGATTTACGGGGTGGCCGCCGGCACCCTGATCCCGCAGATTCTCCACCGGGGAATCATCGGCCCCGCCTATTGCGGCAGGCGGCTGGGGTTCGGCCCGGGCACCTATTTTCGGGCCGTGGCCTGGGGCATATTCATCTGTGGTGTCGGCACCGTTGCAGGTCTGTGGGTTTCCGCCATGCTTCCCCCCGTGACCTGGTTCCGGTTTTGCGCCAATGTCCTGGCGATTTTATTGGCCTGCGGCACGGCGGGGTTCACGGTTTTCCGGGTGAAGCAACGCACCCCGTACTCAGCAAGGGAGGTTGAATGACCGAAAAAATAGACTACGTATACCTGACATCCGCGCCCCACAGCGGGTCTACCCTGATCGCCTGCCTGCTGGCCGCCCATCCCATGGTGTCCACGGTGGGGGAATTCGCCTCACCCTTTTCCCCGTCGGAGAAATGTTCCTGCGGCAGCAGCTATGGCACCTGCAGCTTCTGGGCGGAATGGAAACAGAGGGCGGCGGATGCGGGGATTGAATTTGATCCGGGAAAACAGGCTATAAATCTACAACCCGAGCCGGGCAGCCTTATGGACAGTTTTTATTATTATCATTTTCCGGTACCGGCGGTGGCTAAAACCCGGGATGCCTTGTTTAAGGGCTTGTTTCCTCTGAAATCAAAGGGATTTTCCCGGCGGCTGCAGACATCGGTTGATCTGGCGGGGATTCTCTGCGAAAGGGAAAAGACCCGGATCTTTCTGGACACCTCTAAAAATCCGTTTCAGATCCGGTTTCTGAGTGCCTGCCCCGACATCAACCTGAAGGTTATCTTCCTGGTCCGGGACGGCAGGGCCGTGATGAACTCCCTGCTCACCAAAGAGCGGATCTACACCAAAGAATCCGCCGTTGAAACCTGGCGCTGGTGCAATAAGACCGGGCAGGGCATCTGCGATACCTATGTGCCGGAG
>JAKSBB010001231.1 GCA_022361315.1 Desulfobacterales bacterium | reverse complement strand
CCGAATGCTGCGGCTTTATCGAGGAATGAACGGAATGTTATCAGATCTTCATCAGCCACCGGTTTGCCGGAACGAATAAACCTGCTTTTCACCTGGAGAGCCTGGTTGACCATCAGGCCGTAGTCTTTTCCGATTTTTTCAAAGGCTTTTCTGCCGAGAGCAAAATTGGCTTGGGATTTATCTGCTTCACCGTTTTCTGCGTATACCGCCCCGAGAACAGTGTGATAAAAGCCCACGCCTTCAAAGAAATCCGTGTCATGGAGAAAAAATTTACCGTAGATCGGGTGATTCAATACGGACCAGACCTGGTCAATCAGAATTTCGGCCTTGGCAAGGCTGGCCAACGCCTTCTCGTATTGCCCTTCAAAGTAAAACAGGATGGCCATGTTATCTCTGGCATGGATAATGGCCTTTGCTTTCCGGACGATGGCCGCCATCTGGCCCGGGCTCGGCGGTTGTGCATAGCGGGTCTGAAACTGAAAGTTCTTTAGGGTGGAAATGGTGTTGTTATAGTGCGTCAGTGCCCGTTCCGAGTCTCCGGAAAAAAGATATACATCCCCGAGACTGGCTTCAATTTCTGCTGCGTCTCCGTTGAGTTTTACACCAATGTCGTAAGCCCTGCGGAAATGGGCCAGGGCATCACCGTAGTTGCCGGTTTCCCGCTCCAGCCACCCCAGTTTTTCCAGACAGAATAATTGACCTGTTTCGTCGTTACTCCCCTCGTAATCTGCCAGGCCTTTTTTGATGAATTCCAGGGCTGATTCATACCGGCCGGATGCGATAAACGTATTGGCTTTGGCCACGTTCTCATTGCCGGCAGCCAGATATTTGAGTTGCATCATTTCATTCATGAAGATGCCGTTGGTCTTATTGGCATCAGCAAAGGCTGCCCGTCCCCTTTCAAGGTATGCGGCGGATTTGTCAAGATCACCGGTTTCGGCGGCGACAGCCCCGATCATGGTGTAGCAGTATCCCATTCCCTCATAGATGCCCGCATCCAGCTTGAAAAACATCCCGTAGAGACTGTCTGAAGCGACAGTATTGATACGTGAGAGCAGGGCTTCCGAAGCATTCAGGTGTTCCATGGCTTTGGGATAGTTTTCTGTGAAGTAGTAGAGCATACCCAGATTGTCCCTGGCATGGACGATTGCTTTGCTCTTGCGGTATAAGGTGGCCATGACATCGAATGCCGGTGGCCTGGCGTAGGTGACGGGGAACTCGAAATGCTCAAGAGTCTGAATGGCTTTGGTATAGGCTGCCACCGCCATTTCAAACTCACCCCTGAAAAGATGAACATCCCCTAAACTGGCGTCTATTTCAGCCGCATCGCCGTTCAGCCGAACGCCAATGGGATGAGCACGGTTAAGCAACCGCTCTGCCGTATCGTATTCACCGATCTCCCGGTTGATCCACCCCATGCGTTCCAGGCACATGAGAATACCAAGATCATTGTTATCTGCTTCATATCCGGCAAGCGCCTTTTGGAAATAAACCAATGCTTCAGAAGAACGTCCCTGGGAAAAGTGCTTCTCAGCCTGGGCGGCATGGTCATTGAAGTTAACGGCATATTGTCCGGACCCTCCTCCGGCGCAGGCCATGGTAAGCGCGATTCCCAATAAGATGATCCATGAAGCGATACGGTTCATATTCCTCGTGCCTTTATTCATTATCCCGGGCTCCTTTCTGCGTTTGATTGGGCCAGTTATGGACTGATATTCGCCATTAATTATAGAATGTTTTTCCCTATACTATATTCATTTATGATTGTCTAAGGAATCAAAGCGGCGTTGCAAATTTTTCACAAATGTATTATCCGGCGTTTGGATAAGGAACAATTAAATACACACGGAGGCCAACAGAATATGATTCGGATCACTTATTACCCAGCACACCCGGAAACGAAATGAAGGAATCGGATCTTTATCTGCCGTTGAAACGGTTTCTTGAGGCCCAGGGGTATGAGGTAAAAGGAGAGGTTCTGAACTGCGATGTGACTGCCACACGGGGTGATGAGGCGCCTGTTGTGACGGAACTCAAACTTTCCCTTAACCTTGATGTGATTCTACAGGCTGTTGAACGCCTGTCCCTCTCGCCAAAGGTTTATATCGGCATCCCCAAAGGATGCAAAGGGTTGAAAAGGCGTCGAAAGCAGCTTATTAAATTGCTCAGGATGCTTGGCCTGGGGTTGCTTACCATACCCACTGCAGGAAAGTCCGGATCGGTGGAGGTGATCCTTGATCCCGGCGGATACACCCCCCGTGTGTCAAAAAGACGTAAGGAACGCCTCCTTGGGGAGTTCCAAAAGCGGGTGGGGGATCCCAACCTCGGCGGTATGGCAAAAAGAAAGGGCATTATGACCGCATACCGTCAGCAGGCCCTGGCAATTGCCCGCTATCTCAATAAACAGGGGGCAACAAAGGCATCCGAAATTGCCCATGCGCTTAACGTGCCAAAGGCCAGAGCGATCCTCTATAAAGATGTGTACGGGTGGTTTGACCGTGTGGATCGTGGTATATACGAAATTTCTCCGCGGGGGAAAAAAGAAATCCTGCTTTGGGCAGAGGCCGAACCGGAACCTGAATACAAAGAAAAAGTTAAGGACGAATAATAGATCCATGCAAAAATTTCTCATTGATCCGGATCTCACCACCGACGGTAATGTTATTATTGACGGTCAGGACGCCAGGCACATGGCAAAAGTACTCAGGTTGACGCCGGGCAGCCGGGTTTCCCTGACAAACGGCAATGGTAAAGACTTTATCGGGGAGATTGCCGCTATTTCCAGGGAGAAGGTGGAGATCTCCATCCTTGAGGAGGCTGTCTCCCTGACGGAATCCGGGCTGCATCTGACCATATGTTCCGCCATGCTCAAGGATAAAAAAATGGATGGGGTGGTGAAAACCCTGGTGCAGCTCGGCGTGACCTCCTGGATCCCTTTTTTTTCAAGCCGGTCTGTTGCCCGTCCCAATTCCAAACAGATGGCGCGTCGCCGTGAACGGTGGCAAACCATTGCCAGGGAATCCCTCAAGCAGTGCCGGCGGAGCCGGTTGATGGAGGTTGCGTCACCCATGGAATTTAATGAGGTGCTCCGGTTATCAGGGGATTCCGCGGTGAGGATCGCCTTTTGGGAAGGTTCCGACCGGCCCTTAACCGTCTTAGCCGGTGAATCCCCAAAAAATAGAAGCGATGATAAGGTCATCCTGCTCATCGGGCCCGAGGGCGGGTTTTCCCGGGAAGAAATACGGGACGCTGAATCCGCAGGCTTTTCCTCTTACGCCCTTGGTCCGAGAATCCTCAGGGCTGAAACTGCTGCCGTTACCGCTGCAGGGCTGATCCAGTATCTGCTCGGTGACCTGGGCAACACAGGGCCCTTGGCACCTTAACTTAACCCTCATTTTTCCCTTGACTTCACCCGGCAAAACACATATAACACCATCCGTCTAACGACACGCCCAGGTAGCTCAGTCGGTAGAGCAGGGGACTGAAAATCCCCGTGTCGGCAGTTCAATTCTGTCCCTGGGCACCATAAGAAATCAAAGCTTCCGGATCTCCGGAGGCTTTTTTTTTTCCCTGTAAAAAATAATAGCCAAATCGATACAGGGCAGCCGGATCCGGGCCGGAGACGCCCACACCCCCTTATGTATTGACACAAATACCGGTGTCTGATAGTTTTCGGTTCCATAGACAAAGGCGGATAGGACTCAGGCTTCGGCCTGAAACCGTTACGGCTTAGGATTAAGATGACAGCGAGGGTGTATGGTTCAAGACAACGATGAGGAAATCATCGAACTGACCCAGGTGATGCCGGAAGACACCCCGGAAACCACCACAGACGACGATCAGGACATCATTGAGCTTACGGACATAGATGCCGGTGACAATGAAAAAACCGGAGATGAAATCGGAGTTGACGAAGACGACGGGATACTGGATCTCGGAGAACCGATTCCGGATGAGCCTGAGGCTGGCCCAGAGACTGACATAAATCCGGCAGCACCCGCTGCCACAGCCTTAAATGATGCTGAATCAGACCAGCCCGATCCTGAAGATCCTGATTCTATAGAAGGGGATTCCGAAGACATGGGGTCTCAAAGCCAGGATGTGATCACGGAAATCTCTGAGGAGATGCTGGAGGCTGCTCTGGAACGGGTAATAGAAAAGAAATTTTCGGAAACCATAGAAAAAATTCTTTTTGAAGTGATGGAGAAGGTCATTCAAAAGGAAATCGCAGATATCAAGGCCTCCCTTCAAAAGGACCTTGACGAGATCGGCAACGCCTGATCAATAAATAATAGATTTAATCGGCACTGGGGATTGATTCAATCCCCTTTTTCATTAATACGGGTTTGAGGAGTGATATTATGGGTTCGGATTCTCTGGATAAAGGATATGAGCCAAAAGGAATCGAAGAAAAATGGTATTCATACTGGCTGGAAAATGGATTTTTCAAAGCTGAAGACAAAAGCGACAAAGACGCGTT
>JAKSBB010000239.1 GCA_022361315.1 Desulfobacterales bacterium | reverse complement strand
GCCTGCCACCGCAGAGGCTCGGCGCTCAGAGCGGCGAGATCCTCCAAGACCTCGGCTATACCCAGGATGAGATCGAACGGCTGGCGGCGGAGGGGACGGTCGGCCTGGTCCGCGACGATTAGGCGACCGGACGACCGGAACTCGGTGTGGGGGGTGCCGCGGGCAGCTTTCAGTTTTTTAAAAAAGGGATACAGAAAGGACAGGGCCGGATTGTCACCCACGATAAGGTTCGTTTCATTCTCACCTGCCGGCACATGGCGCAGAAAATCATAGAGTACGGTCAACCGCCGGATCATCAGAAAAAGATAGACCAGAAACACCGGACCGAAAAAGAAACCGAAATGTTCGAGAAACCAGGTTAAAAAGGTCATAATACCCCCGCTTGTTTCAATACAGCTATATCCGGCGCCCCTTCAAAGCAATCCAGCGCATCCACCGCCACACTGGCACCGGTGTTGAAGTCCACCCGCACCGGCACAAAAACCCCGAAGGCACCGCCGCCGGCCTGCTTCACTGCATAGGCTTTCCCCAGCACATCCGCCGATTCCGGCGGGGTGTCGGTTGGAAGGCTGCCGGAGGAAAGAGACCAGTCAAAGGCTTTCATGGCCCGGCTGTAAATGGCATTCCGGACAAAATCATAGGTATAGTACCGCACCTCCACCGTATCGTTCCGGGTAAACCCTGCCCGTTCAAGTGCCTCCCCCCATTTTTCCCAGGGCCGGCTGACCACAAAGCAGGTGGTGGAATACCCGGACAGGGCATCCGGTGCCACCCGGGAATTATCGGTCAAATCCAGATAGGGGACACCCTCTCTGACCGCCACCACCTTCATCTGGAAAAGCCGGTACACCTTTTCCAGATTCTGAATCCGAAGAGGCACCAGAGTGGATTTATCATCAAGTGCGGCCCCGGATTTCCGCCAATGGGTGTATGTGGTCACGTAATCGTCCGCAGGCAGTTCTACGGCCTCTCCGGATTTAGATGCGGACTTGGGAAACTCCGGAAACCGTTGGATCTTTTCTGACGTTATTGCAATCTTATCCCTGCTCTCAGAGGGCTCCGGCACTTCCGCCTCAATCTGTTCTTCAGGCACCTGTACCTCATTCTCTTGCTTTTCAGGCGTCGGTTCCTGTTCTGCTGTCTTCCCGGGCTCATTCGCCGGCTCCGCAGCAGATGCAGGCGGGTCAGGTAACGGAGGCCGGGCCTCCGTTGCCTGCGGTGAAGAAGAACCGGGCTGCACTGCAGCCTCCTGGCGGGCCGGTTCCTCAGGAACCGGAAGTTGTGCAGAGTTGTGGTCGGATTTTGCCTGATTGGTTTTGCTTTGGTCCGGTACCGCTTTGGCCACAATGGCCTGCGATACCTCCTCAGGAAGGATGTCGGTGACCTCTGTCTCGGGTTCGGGCGTCATGATCTGGGTCACACGGATCATGACGTCGTCCGTTGCCCGGCCGGTTTCATGGAG